>JAPKYY010000698.1 GCA_026394095.1 Acidobacteriota bacterium
GGAGCCACGGCCCACATTGCCGGGGTTGATGCGGTACTTCGATAGGGCGCGGGCGCACTCGGGGTACTTACGCAGGAGCAGGTGGCCGTTGTAATGGAAGTCACCGACTAAAGGAACGGAAACACCATGCAGCATGAGAGTGTCTTTAATTTTGGGAACTGCTGCGGCGGCTGCGTCGGTGTTGACCGTAATGCGGACGACTTCGGAGCCAGCCTTGGCGAGTTCCATGACCTGCTTTGCGGTGGATGTTACATCCTCCGTATCCGTATTGGTCATGGATTGAACCATGATCGGATTGGTGCCTCCCACTTTGACGCCACCGATATCGACAACTGTGCTTTTACGACGGACTACAGACATGAATCGCTCCTGAAGCCATAATTTTATCAGTCGGAGGCTGGAAATGGAGATAAACTAATTTAAGTAAGCAATTGCTGCGTCCCCGACCGCGCAGCGAAACCATTGCATCGCAAACCTCCCCGTTTGAGATCTTTCCTTGATTTACCGCTGAAAAGCAGGAAGCAGATCGAAATGAAAGTGTCAGGCAAAAGCGTACTCCTCGCCGGTATCGAACCGGTACTCGCGCAGGAATTACATCAATACTTGTCGTCCCGCGGGCTCGATGTCCATGAGAGTTCGAGTCTCGAATCCCAAAACTCTGAATCTGAAAAATTTGACCTGGTGTTCTGCGAAACACACCATCCCGGATTGCTGAAGCTGCTTCATGCGGTAAGTAGCCCAGTGGTTGTGGTGAGCCGTGTGCCAGAAGTGAATGACTGGCTGGACGCGATGGACGCCGGTGCGGCGGACTATTGTGCGGCCCCATTTGAACGTGAGCAACTGGACTGGATTCTCGAATCGAATCTGGGTGCTCAACGCCCCCTTAGCGCAACTGCTGCCTAGCGGATACAATACATAGTTTCCGGAGACGACCGGGAAAGGAAACTATGGACAACTCAAAGCCAATCACACGAAGGAGCGCCTCGCTTGCGCTGAGCACGGCGTTTACAACCTCTATTTTTACCGGCCAGGTGAAGGGGGCAAACGATCGCGTTGCCGTCGGCTTCATCGGGCTTGGAGCCATGGGCTCTGGTAATCTCGGCTACTCGATGAAGGTGCCGGGCTTGCAACCTGCGGCACTTTGCGATGTTTATCAGCCGCACCTTGAGCGTGCTGAAGCTGCGGCCCGCCGTGGTGGTTACGAGATCAAGGGCACTGACGACTTTCGCAAGATCATTGCCGACAAGTCGATTGATGCCGTCTGTATTTCCACTCCCGATCACTGGCATCCCTACATGACTGTGGAAGCCTGCAAGGCTGGCAAGGATGTTTATGTCGAGAAGCCGGCTGCTGTTTATGTCGATGAGGGCGTGAAGATGGTGGAGGCTGCACGCAAGTACAAGCGGATTGTGCAGGCGGGTACGATGCAGCGCTCGGGGGGGTACTTCAAGAAGGCTGCAGAGCTGGTGAAGAGCGGCATCCTGGGTAACGTCACTTTTGTTCATACGTGGCAGAATCGCTGGGGTGTGACCAAGGCTACGTTCCCGACCTTCCGCTACTTCTGGGATTATGCTGGTGGGGCAATGACGGATTGGGGTGTGCATTTGCTGGACCCGGTGCACCAGTGCTTTGACGAGAAGATGCCGACGGCGATTTCTGCGATGGGACACAAGCTGGAAGTTACGGACAATCGGGACACGCCGGATACGATGCTGGCTACGTTTGACTATCCGGGATTTATCGCCAGCTATGAAAGCCGGACGGCGAACCCGATGCCGATGTTTGGGCAGGGTGCGGCGACTTCGATCCATGGGACTGAGGCGACGATTATTGTGAATCGCAGTGGTTGCTGGCTGGTGCCGAATGCGAAGTCGAAGGTTGAAGCGCAGACCTATGAGAAGGACGACGTGATGCGGCAGATGAATGTGCCGCATTGGGAGAACTGGCTGTCTTGCATCAAGAGCCGTGAGAAGCCGCAGAGCGAGATTGAAACTTGCGTTCGTTCTTCGACGACCTGTATTCTGGCTAATCTTTCGATGCGATTTAAGACTCGTCTCGATTGGGATGAGAAGAACTGGACGGTGAAGCAGGCCGAGGTGAGTTTGGCATTCTAGACGCAAAGGAGCAGATCGTAAGTGGAGCGAGTGATGACCAGATATTGGAAATTTCAGTGCCTGGGTTGGCTGTCGTATTCAGCCTTTGGGATTGTGATCAACCTTGCCAATGGAGTTGCGCCAGGTTCGCTGTTGGCTGGCCATGTGGTGATGGTGTCGACAGGTATCGGGCTTACGCATTTGCTGCGTCGCGCGATTCACCGGTGCCGTTTGCCTGGGCAACCGATCAGCAGTCTTTGGCCATTGCTTGCCGGGGCGAGCCTTGGGATCAGTATTGTTCTGGCGGCTCTGGTGATTGGGCTTAACATGATGCTCTCGCAGGGCAAGTGGGATCTGGTTGCGATGCTGGGGCTGTGGTGGGGGATGTTTCTCGCAACCGGATTTTGGAGCGTATTGTATGTGCGATTTTCGGATCAGCGAAGGCATGAGGTTCTTGAGGCGCAACTGCACAGCTCGTTGCGAGAAGCCAAGTTGCAAGCGCTGGAATCGCAGCTCAATCCGCATTTCCTGTTCAATTCACTCAACTCGATTCGAGCTCTGGTAGAGATGGATCCGGTGCGGGCACAGGACATGCTTACGCGGCTTGCGAATGTGCTGCGAAACAGCTTGCTGCAGGATGTGAAACATACGGTGCCATTGGGGCAAGAGCTGCAGATTGTTTCTGACTATCTGGCTCTTGAAACTGTCCGCTTTGGAGATCGTTTGCAGGCTGTGGTTCGTGTGGATGAAGCGGCGGCGAATTGCCTGATTCCGCCGATGGTTTTGCAGACTCTCGTCGAGAATGCCGTCAAGTATGGGGTGGGCCAGACCAGGGGTGCGGGTGAGCTTCGCATTGATGCAACTGTGCATGATGATTTGCTTCAGCTTAAGGTGGAGAATAACGGGAGTCTCAGGGAGTCTACGCCAGAGGCGATTCGGCTGGGCCTGAACAATATTCGCGAGCGGCTGAGCTTGCTTTACCGGGACCGCGCGAAGTTGCAACTGGACAGCGATAGCGGTTGGGTGAGGGCAACCGTTTTGATTCCGCTGGTGCCATAAGACCATGACGGCAATTCTTGTTGACGATGAAGAACTGGCGCGATACGAATTGCGGCGGCTTCTGCGTAAGCATCCTGAAGTGGAAATTGTGGGAGAGGCTGAAGATGCCGAGCAGGCCCTGCGCTTGATTGCAGAGCTTAGCCCTGACCTTTTGTTTCTCGATATAGAAATGCCGGGCAGCAATGGCTTCGAGTTGCTTGAGAGGATTGAGGGCAATCTGCCCGAAGTGATCTTCACTACAGCCTACAACCAGCACGCCATTCGAGCGTTTGAAGTGAGTGCGCTGGACTACCTTTTGAAGCCGATTGCCCCAGAGAGGCTGACAACGGCAATTGGCAGGCTGGCTCTCAGGCCGAAGGCGAAGCCGCTCGCACAG
>JAPKYY010000728.1 GCA_026394095.1 Acidobacteriota bacterium
CCCTGCCGACAAAAAGTACGCCAGTGAATTCGGCGTTATCGAAGCCGCTCCTGGCGGCTCCATCATCGGCTTCCACGAAAAGAATCCCGACGCCCCAACCATGCCCGGCGACCCCGACCGCGTCTACGCCTCCATGGGCAACTACATCTTCAGCACCGGCCTCCTTCTCAAAGAACTCTACGCCGACGCTCAGGACGAAAACTCCTCCCACGACTTCGGTCGCGACATCCTGCCCAAGCTCATCGGCAAGGTCCCCATGTACGCCTACGACTTCCAGCGCAACCACATCCCCGGCGACCCCACCGATCAGGAACCCTACTGGCGCGACGTCGGCACCATCGACTCCTACTACGAAGCCTCAATGGACCTCCGCAGCGTCCACCCCAACCTCAACCTCTACAACCGCAACTGGCCACTCCGCACCGCTGGTTACGAAGATCCGCCAGCCAAGTTCACCTTCGACGAAAACCAGGTCCGCGGCTCTGCCGTAGACTCCATCGTCTCCGGCGGCTCCATCATCTCCGGCGGAACCATCCGCAACTGCATCATCGGTCGCGGTGTCAAGGTTCACGGCGGAGCTGAAGTCGACGATTCCATCATCTTCGACAACTGCGAAATCGGCCGTGGGGCCAAGATCAAAAAAGCCATCCTCGACAAGAACGTCCGCGTCCCCGAAGGCGCTCGCATCGGCTTCGACCCCGAATCCGACCGCAAGCTCTACAGCGTTACCGAGTCTGGTCTGGTGGTAGTTGAGGGCCGTCGCTCTCGTGTGGACGTGGCGTCGATGCAGATTGCCAGAAGATACTAAGCGCAAGCCCGGTCAGCACCACAACTCCGCAGCCAATCACGTTGTACCAGAGAAAGCCAACCTTGCCGGTCGAGTGCGTATAAAAAATCGCCGCCTCACCGGCAAGTACTCCAAGAAACGCTGCCGTTCCACCCACCCTCGGGAAGAAGAACGCCAGCAGAAACACACCCAGCAATCCCCCGTAAAACAGGCTCCCCAGCATGTTCACAGCTTCAACAAGGCTACCCAGCCCGCGGGCCAACTGCGCACTCGCCACAGCATAAACACCCCAAAACACAGTCGCAAATCGAGAGAACCAAAGGTAATGGTTGTCACTCGAATCCCGCTTCACAAAGCGCTGGTAAAAATCCACCATCGTCACGGTTGCCAGTGAATTGATCTCCCCGGAACTAGCCGACATCGCCGCCCCAAAAATCACCGCAATCACCAGCCCAACAAAGCCCGCCGGCAAATGTTGCGTCACAAAGGTCATGAACACATAGTTGGTATCGTTAACCCCGGAAGTCGCCTCTTTGTGCACCGCATCCACATGCTTCTGCGCTTCCATAAACTTCGCCTGATGCGCCGCATCCCGGTTCTTGAGCAACTCATAAGCCGCCGTCTGCCGCAGCGCCACAGCATCCTTATGCTTCTGCTCCACCGCCGTCCCCACCAGCTTCTTCATGTTCTCTGAATGAAACGTGGCGGGAGGCACCGTAAAGATGTAGAACGAAAACACCATCGCCCCGGTCAGCAAAATAAAGAACTGCATCGGGATCTTCGCCACAGCATTAAACAGCAAGCTCACCCGGCTCTGCTGTAAATCCTTGCCAGTCAAATAACGCTGCACCTGGCTCTGGTCGCAGCCAAAATAAGCCAGCGCCAGAAACGTCCCGCCCAGCAAACCGCTAAACAGGTTGTAGCGGTCATACCAGTCAAAATTCGTGGTCACCGCATTCAGCTTCCCCGCGCTAGCCGCAAGCAGCAAACTATCCCCAAAACTGATCCCCTCCGGCAGCCCAAGTATGGCGACAAGCAATGCCGTAAACAACCCCACCAGCATGATCATCATCTGCTGAAAGTCCGTCCAAGCCACTGCCCGAATCCCACCCAGCACCGTATAGAGAATCACGACGAAGCCCATCAAAATCGTAGTAGTGCGGTCACCCCAACCCAGAATCACTGTGAGAACAACAGCAGGCGCATATAGAATCATCCCCACAGCAAGGCCACGCTGAATCAGAAAGATCA
>JAPKYY010000649.1 GCA_026394095.1 Acidobacteriota bacterium
ACCGTGGTCTCGATGCAGGACGAAAAGTCTCAGATCAAGAATCGCGAGAAGGCTATGCGCGTTCTCCGTTCCCGCCTCTATGAACTCGAAATGGAAAAGCAGAACGCTGCCCTCTCGAGCGAGCGCAAATCGATGGTCGGCTCCGGCGATCGTTCGGAGAAAATCCGCACCTACAACTTCAAGGAAAACCGTGTTTCCGATCACCGTATCGGTCTCACCATCCACCAGCTCGATCAGGTCATGGAAGGAAAGCTCGATCCCTTCATCAACGCATTGACTGCTCATTACAATGCAGAGAAGATCAACAGTGTCGCCTGATCTCACCATCGGTCAAGCCCTCATGCAGGGCATCAAACTTCTCACCGACGAAAAGATCGATCCACCCCGGCTTACAGCAGAACTTCTGCTCATGCACGCGCTCCGCAAGGAGCGCGTTTTCCTTTTTAGCCACTCCGGCGACCCTCTGCCAGAGCTGGCCTGGATCCACTATGGCCGCTATCTTCACGAGCGCATCTCCGGCAAGCCTCTCCAGTACATCACCGGCAAGCAGGAGTTCTACACCAGAGATTTTAAGGTCCAGCCGGGAGTCCTGATCCCGAGGCCGGAAACCGAACATCTCATTGAACTGATCCTCAACTTGCCCAAACCAATCGGCACCATCGCTGACGCGGGCGTCGGCTCCGGTGCGATCTGCGTCACGCTAGCCGCCGAACTCAGGCAACCCATCATCGGCCTCGACAAAAGCCCCATCGCCTTGGCTGTAGCTGCAGAAAACGCAAAGCGCCACAACGCAACCGTGAATCTGATCCAGTCAGACTGGCTCAGCGCCCTGAAGCCAAAATCCCTGGATCTATTAGTCTCAAACCCGCCCTACATCGCCCTGACAGACAAGCCAACACTGCAACGGGAAGTGAGAGACCACGAACCCGACCTGGCCCTCTTCGCCGGCAACGACGGCCAGGACGCCTATCGAATCCTCGAAGCCCAGGCAAGAGAAGTCCTAAAGCCCGGCGGACGCATAGTGCTTGAGATCGGCAACCTGGCCACCAAAGAAATCTTCGACCAATGGCAGGACATCCAGATTCAAAACGACCTAGCCGGCCGCCCCTGCCTGCTCACAGCCACCCTCCCCCAAGCCCCCAACTTCGCGAGGGCAAAGTAAATGCCCCAGGCAATCAATAACTCTAGCGGGTTCCCATGCAGCCTACGCAAATAACCCTCAACTGGTGCCACCATCAGACAAGTCGAGGTGAACGTCTGATGTTTGCCACCAACAATCGCCCCAGCCGCGATCCCAAAAACAACTATCCCAACCCAATCCCAAGTCCAAGGAGCCTTTACGTTAAGAACCAGGACATTCACAATGCCCACAAACAAATAGCGTTTCACAACTTAGTGACGAAACAACAAGCCGCCGAGCCGAATCGAAGGATCTATTTATTTGCTCAGGCATGGTTTGCTATGGTGATTCGTAAAGATGGCGAACTCGAACCAGGAAGAAAGAAAATCTCAGCGTCAAGTTCAAATGGAAGCGATACTTGCTGTCGCTGGTTCTTGGCAGGACGAAGAGCTTCCAGAAATGGCCAACGGCTCAGCCGACTGGGTCAGTTACATTCGCAGTCTCGGCCAAAAACGAGTCGAGCAAATCGAAGCGCAATGGCGCGAGGTCGAATCGGAATCCTCATCGGCTGCCTTCGACCGTCAAGACCCTTAGTTCACCTAAGAGGTGCCGCGTGAAAACCATCTTCCACATCGACATGGACGCCTTCTTCGTCTCAGTCGAAGAACTCCTCGACCCCTCCCTCAAAGGCAAACCCGTCATCGTCGGCGGCAAAGGCACCGAGCGCGGCGTCGTCTCCGCTGCCAGCTACGAGGCCCGCAAATACGGCATCCATTCCGCCATGCCGCTCCGCACCACGCACCAGCTCTGCCCCCACGCCATCTTCCTCGATGGCCACATGCACCTCTACAAGGAATACTCAGACAAAGTCGAAACCG
>JAPKYY010000707.1 GCA_026394095.1 Acidobacteriota bacterium
TAATGGCTCGAAGTTGGCTTCACGCGGGACACAACGCTATTTTGCTCCAGCCAACGTCGACCCGACCTTTCCTTCGCTGCGCCGAACTGGGCGTCTTGAAGGTGTGCGGTTCTTTCAATACGTTGGAATGAAGGCGCCGGAGGGCTCTGTTGTTGCGGCCAAGCTCGAAGACGGCAGCCCACTGCTTATCGAGAAGAAGATGGGCGAAGGCAAGGTTTTGGTGTTTGCCTCGACCTTCGACAATGTTTCAAATGATCTGCCGGTGAAGCCGGGCTTTGTTCCGTTTGTCGAACAGACGGCGGATTATCTGGGACGCGTCGAGGACCGGACGAATTCGTACCTGGTGGATTCTTATCTTGAGTTGAGATCGGATCAGAAGCGGGCCAGTTCGGTTGAAGTGATTGGGCCGAAGGGTGACCGGGCACTGAGCCTGAAGGAAGCGGCCAGTGCCAATACACTTCGACTGGTTGAAACAGGCTTCTATGACGTTCGACGTGAGAATGGCCGTCAGGAATTGATTGCAGTAAATGTGGACCGCCGGGAATCGTCGCTGGACCCGGTGGCACGCGAGAATCTGAAGTTATGGGAAGATTCGGGCAAGGGTTCGGCTGCGAATGCCGGCTCCGGGACGGGTCTGGATACGCCAGCACCTGAGCCGCAGGGCTTCTGGTGGTGGGCGGCGATGTTGGCTTTTGTTACGCTTTTGGCTGAGAGTTTCCTTTCGGCCCGTTATTTGCAAGTGAAAGCATAAGGAGTACCGTAATGGCCTTTGAGTACCTGAACCGATATCTGGAACGCGTGAAGCGGCGCCTGCTTGCGGGCGCGGTACTGAAAGGCGCGGCAATCGCAACCACCGTGGCGCTGCTGATGACGGTGTTGCTGGTTGCGATCAACTACCGGCTGGATGTGCAGCCCCAGGATTGGAACTGGTCTCGGGCGCTCTTGTTTTTGAGCATTGCGGCTGCTTTGACTTTTGGCATTGTGATGCCGGTGATGTTGATCAATCGCCGTCGCGCGGCACAGCGTGTGGAGAAGGAAGTTCCGGGGCTTGATCAACGGCTGATTACTTGTCTTGAGAACAAGGATGTTTCGAATCCGATGGTGGCGCTGGTGGCCGAGCAGGCGTGGGAACAGGCGCGCATGGTGGAGCCTTCTCAGCTGGTGCGTAGCTCGTGGCTGGCGAGTTTTGCCGGCACGGCAGCGGTAAGCCTTGGTGTGCTCGCCTGGTTAATTCTGGCCGGGCCTGGTTGGGTAGGGCAGGGCAGCGCTTTGCTTTGGGGCGGGATCCCTAAGGCCGATAGCGTTTTCAACCGTGAGCTAAGTGTTGAGCCGGGTTCGACGAAGGTGCGCCGTAGAGCCGATCAAATGGTGACCGCCAAGGTGACCGGGCTGAGCCCTGCGAGCGTGAAAATCTTTGCCCGCTTCCACAAGGCGCAGAAGTGGGAAGAAGTGCCGATGATGCCGGTGAACGGTAGCGTCGATCAGTGGAATTTTCTGTTTGCCGGTTTGGCTGACAGTGTGGACTATTACGTGGTGACGGGGAGCCTGAAGAGCCAGCAGTATACCTTGACTGCTGTAGATCTGCCGGGTGTGAAGAAGATCAAGACGACTTATCATTTTCCGGGCTGGTCTGGAATGCCTGACGAAGTTGAGAACCCGGGTGGGGACCTTCGGGCGGTGACTGGAACGGATGCCTATCTTGAGATCGAAACAGACAAGCCGTTGGATAAGCCTGTGTTGGTGATGGATAGCGGAACGAGAGTTCCTGTGACCAG
>JAPKYY010001073.1 GCA_026394095.1 Acidobacteriota bacterium
TCGGCGATGCCTGAGAAAGTCTCTGCCCTTGAGCAGGATTTCAAGCAGTGGGCCGCGCGCGCGCAGGTTGTCGACTGGACTGAGATTCAGAACATCAGACGCAAAAAACAGCCGCGTCCTTAGGCGAAGTAAAGACCGCCATTCACTTCGATCGTCTGGCCGTGAATGTACTTCGACTTGTCAGAGCAAAGATACTGGATAACGTCGGCAGTCTCTTCACTCGTACCAAGATAGCCAGCGGGAACATTCGCCTTGAAGGCCTCAAGCATTTGAGGCGTTGAAAACACCTCGTGGAAGTTGGTTGCGATCACGCCAGGTGCCACGCAATTCACCCGCACGCCAGAAGGTGCCAGTTCCTTGGCCATCGCCTTAGTCAAACCAGAAACAGCGCTTTTGGCCGTTGCATAGGCAGCTGCCCCCGGGCCTCCGCCATTGCGGCCCGCCACCGAGCCCACATTCACAATCCATCCACTTTTCTGCGCCACCATGTGTGGAATCACAGCCTGTGTGATGTAGAAGACGCTGGAGAGATTCAGCATGATCGTCTGCTCCCAGTGGCTCGATGGCATGTCGGGCATCTTGTGACGGCCAATCAGCGAACCAGCATTGTTCACCAGGACATCGATCTTGAGCCCCTTGATCTGCTCTGTAAAAGCCTGAACTCCATCGAGTGTCCCGAGGTCCGCCTGGATCAATGTGGCAGTCGAGCCTGATACTTGCGATTGGGCTGCAACGGTTTGAGCCCCCTGAAGATCGCTCGAATAGTGGATAAAGAGATTCGCTTTTTCCTTGGCAAAACCAAGAGCAGTGGCTGCACCAATACCCTTGCTGGCACCGGTGATGAGAACGTTTCGCATTGAAGCTAGTGTATGTCAGCGTTTACAATAAAGGGGATTCACGGCAAGAAGGAGCATCACAGTTAACGCCAACACAAAGAATACCGAACGGCCATTAAAGACTCTCGAACGCGTTTTGTCGAAGGCCGGTCTTGGTTCAAGAACAGATGCTCGCGGTTGGATTCACGAGCGTCGCGTGAAGGTAAACGGCAGAATTGTCGAAAATCCTGAGCATTGGGTGGATCTGATCAAGGATCGAGTCGAACTCGACGATCGCATCGTTAAAACCGTCAAGCGTCTCTACGTCCTGCTCTACAAACCTACTGGATACATCACCAGCAAAGGCGATCCTGAAGGCCGCCCTACTGTCTATGACCTTCTGAAAGACGTCCCATCTTTTGTAGGCACGGTTGGCCGCCTCGATGAAGACACCAGCGGACTACTGCTTCTCACCAACGACACCATGCTGGCCGAACGGATGACCAATCCCAACTTCCATGTCGCCAAAACTTACCTCGTTAAGTGCGCAACCCGGCTCAGCGATGAGAGCCTGCAAAAACTTCGTGAAGGGGTAGAGCTCAAAGACGGCATGACCCGGCCGGCCAAAGTAAAACGTGTTCGCGATGCTGAATCAAAAACCTTTCTTGAACTCACCATCACCGAAGGACGCAACCGGCAGGTGCGGCGCATGATCGAAGCGCTCGATAGCAAAGTCCTGAAACTGGTGCGTATCAAATTGGGTCCACTCACGCTGGACGGCATGAAATCAGGCACATGGCGAATCCTCACCGAAGGCGAACTCAAGGAACTCAAAGCCCTGACCCGCCAGTGAGACACTGTAAAGATGGGTCGTTCTGTATTCTTATTTTCTGTCCTGACTTTAGCGGTTGCCTCAGCGCAAGAGCACACACCGCAAAACGAGAAAAATCCCCTCGCCAATGATCCAACGGCTGTAGTGTCAGGTCGCAGGCTCTACGGACAAGCCTGCCAGGCTTGCCACGGAGGCAACGCAGCAGGCAGTGAGCGCGGCCCCGCACTCTCAACCGGAGCCTTCAAGCACGGCGCCAAAGACGGCGAACTCTTCCTCAACATCCGCAACGGCATTGCAGGCACCAAGATGCCCGCCTTCGGAAAGCTCGAGATCACTCAGGTCTGGCAGATCGTCAGCTACCTTCGCAGCGTGAGCGGCGCCGGTGGCAAGATCAACGAAATGGTTTCAGGCAATCAGAAGAATGGCGAAACCTTGTTCTTTGGCAAAGCCGCCTGCGCCAGTTGCCATGAGGTGAGCGGCCGTGGCGGAATCCTCGGGCCAGACCTCTCCGATGCAGCAACCAAACCCGCCGATGCCCTTCTCAAAAAGCTCCAGGACCCTAACGATATCCAGCAAAGACGTCGCGGCCCGCGCGTGGGCACGATAACAGTAACCACCCAAAGCGGCGAAACCATCGAAGGCATCCGTCGCAACGAAGACAGCTTCACCCTGATGCTGGCAGACCGCAGCGGCAAGCTCCATGTCTTCGACAAGCAAACCCTCAAAGCTCGCAAAGATCAACCCGTCTCGATCATGCCGGCAGACTTCGCCAAGCGCTTCTCCGC
>JAPKYY010000414.1 GCA_026394095.1 Acidobacteriota bacterium
CAAACTGGATGTCGTAATGCTGAGCGCGCCGGCAATCGTAATTGAAAAGGACGCAGTAGCGAGCACGCCGTTGGAATCAGTACCTGACAACGTAAAGCTATAAGTGCCAGCACTCGTAGGATTACCAGAAACAGCAGTTCCTCCGCCAGTCAAACTCAGGCCCGGTGGCAGCGTACCCGCACTCAGGCTTGCTGCGGCCAAAGCACCAGTAAAGTTGATCGATTGCGAATATGCAGTACCCGCTATGCCAGAGGGAGTCGCCATATTAATCGCAGGCAAAGCCGAAATGGTGTGGCTAACAGACCTTGTAGCCGTCGAACCATTTGCATCTGAAAGGGTGATCACAAAAGACCCAATGGAGGCTGAAGTGGCGGTTCCCGACAGCGCCGCAGTGGTTGAGCTCAAGGCCGCACCCGGGGGAAGGGCCCCAGTCGTAACCGAATAGCTCAAGGGAGGTGTGCCTCCACTCCCAGCATAGGATCCAGTAAAGGCTTGCCCTACAGTTCGCTGAATTGTGGCAGCAGAACCCATACTGACAGCCGGGTTGATCGTGATGCTTAAGTTGGCGGTGCCAACATTACTTAAAGAATCGGTGGCCTGAACCGTAAAGTTGAAAGTTCCTGCAGCGCTTGAAGTCCCGGTGACCGCACCGTTCGTTGCCAGGCTCAAGCCGGTAGGGAGATTTCCGCCCGAAACACTATAGGTATAACCACTGCCGCTACCACCTGTGGCGGAGACGTTTGTGGAAGGGAATGGCCGGCCTGCCGTACCCTGCGGAAAAGTCGCAGCTGGAAGAACCGGCGACATAATGTTGAAATTGATCGTCATCGATACCGAGCCGGGATTGGAATCGGTAAAGGTGTATACACCAGTGCCTGAGCCAGGATCCGTTGGAGTTCCTGAAACCTGCCAGGTGGCATTGCCACCACTACTGGACGATTTCGAGATGATCAGCCCCGGCGGCATGGGCGTACCGGATATGAAATTGATATTCGGGTTCAGAAATACGCTAATCGTTGTACATCCAGAGAGAACACTCAATGGGGTGCCAACATTCCCGGTGACACTGACAGTGCACCCGGCGCCAGAAATCCCCAGAAGCGGGAGAGGCGCAATCCAAGCAAGAATCCAGACGCTCGCAAGCGAGAGCTTTCTCAACATCAGCAGAACATATCGGTTATCTATCGCGAAGTATGAGCAGAGAATTTTCAGTTCTGAAACCTCAACGCCCGCAAAGCCGTATCCTTAAGATATGAGGCGAGTGTTGGTAGCGATTCTGTTCTTTGCCCTCGGGGCGACGGCGCAGATCAAATTCACGGTGGAACAACTGGTGAGTTTTGTGAAGAGTTCAGTTCGGCTCAAGCACCCGGATGCACAGGTGGCCGCCTATTTAAAGAAGGTGAACCTGACCGAGCAACTTCCGGCCGGTCGCATCGAGGATTTGCTGGCTAGCGGCATGGGCCCCAAAACCTACGACCAATTGCAGCTCATGGTGGCCGCAACGGCTTCCCTTCCCGTAGCCAAGGTCACGAGCGCACCAACGGAACAAACGGTGGCCCAATTGATTCCGCCGCCCAGCCCGGCCGAGCAGCGAAAGCTGGTTGAAGAGTTGCGCGAATATGCTCTCAACTACGACAAGACGC
>JAPKYY010001051.1 GCA_026394095.1 Acidobacteriota bacterium
ATTCCGCGCTGCTTCAAATCCTGCACCAGGCCATAAAGGGCCTGATCGACATCTTTACACTGCGATGGCAATACCTCTGGCAACAAGCCGTGAACATCCCATCCGCGCATATAAAGCTGAACGAATCGAACCCCACGCTCCACCAACCGCCGCGCCATCAGCGCCTGATTGGCAAAGGTGCCTGGCTTGCGTGCCTCCTCACCATAGAGTTTGTAGGTGCTGTCCGGCTCCTTCGATAAGTCGGTCAAGTCCGGCACACTCGATTGCATCCGGAAGGCCATCTCATACTGAGCGATCCGGCTCTTGGTTTCGGCATCGGCGTGCTTCTCGTAGGTAATCTGGTTCAGCTCACCCAACGCATCCAGCATCCGGCGACGCATCTCTACCGGCACTCCATCTGGATTCTTGACGTATAGGACAGGGTCCCCAGCACTTCGCAACGAGACTCCTGAATACTGTGCGCTCAAGAAACCGGCGCTCCAAAGCCGCGCCGAAATCGCCTGCACATTCGCCTTCGGGTGAGTATGGTTTGCATTCAAAACCACAAAGGTAGGCAGATCCTGGTTCATGCTGCCAAGGCCATAGGCGATCCAACTGCCAATACACGGCCGGCCCGCCACCTGATTGCCCGTCTGAATAAATGTAATGGCAGGCTCGTGATTGATCGCCTCGGTATTCATCGAGCGAATGATCGTAATGTCGTCAGCCATCTTTGCGACATTGGGCATCAATTCGCTAATCCACGCACCGCTCTTGCCATGCTGGGCAAATTTGAAAACGCTGGGAGCAATCGGGAACCGGCTCTGCCCACTAGTCATGGTTGTAAGCCGTTGACCCTGTCGGATGCTGGCCGGTAGATCTTTGTCAAACCAGTCTTTCATCCCCGGCTTGTAATCAAAGAGGTCCATCTGCGGGGGAGCCCCCACCATATGCAAATAGATAGCTCGTTTTGCCTTGGGGGCAAAATGCGGCAATTCCTTGCCTTCAGCCATCAGGCTGCTCAGTGCCAAAGCCCCGAATCCTCGAGCTCCACGGCCAATCAATTGGCGGCGGGTCTCAAGCATCACTGCATCTTTTTCATGCTTCACTTGTTCAGCACCTCATCGAGATTCATCAACTCATTAGCAACCATCGTAAGCGCGGCAAACTCTGGAGCATTCAACTTGGGGTTGCCCTTACTCTCGCCAGCCGAAATCAGCTTCCTGGCATCATCGAGACGGCTATCATAATGCCGCAGAAAGTCGCGATAAGAGGCGCGCACAATCTCCCGCTCGCGACCCTCAAATCTGCGGCTCGTCAACCGGTCGGTCAAGTAGTCCAGCTGTTCATCAAAGTTATTCTTATGCGCCTCAATCGCATGCTGGGCAAGCACGCGGGCGGCCTCAACAAACTGCACATCATTCATCGTGAGCAGGGCTTGCAAAGGAGTATTTGTGCGTTCCCTCCGCACAGTGCAGTTCTCCCGAGATGGCGCATTGAAGATGTCCATCGAGGGAGGTGGTGCACTTCGCTTCCAGAAGGTATAAAGGCTGCGGCGATACAAATTCTCGCCATGATCCTGCGTGTAGAAACGCGTATCCGAGCCATCCATGGCAACCGTCTCCCAAATCCGTTCCGGTTGATAAGGCCTTACGCTGGGGCCACCCACTTTACGAACCAGCAAGCCACTGGCTGTAAGCGCATAATCGCGCACAGCCTCGGCATCCATACGGAAGCGTGGGCCACGACTCAACAAGCGGTTATCCCCATCCTTCTTCAGCTTCTCTTCTGTCGCAATCGCCTGCTGCTTGTAAGCAGCAGAGG
>JAPKYY010001001.1 GCA_026394095.1 Acidobacteriota bacterium
AGAAAGCTATGAGGGCTCTACGTGCGATAGCTTCCATTGATTTCGATGTAGCCTTCCGTAAAGTCGCAGGTCCAGAATTCGGCTGTGCCCTTGCCGTTGCCTTCGATGCGGAGGTCGATGACAACGTCTTTTTCGTCGAGCTTTAGCTTCAGTTTGTTTTCGTCGAAGGGGGCGGCGAGGCCGGCTTTGCAGACGCGCTTGCCCTGGAGATAGATGTCGACTTTGGTGGGGTCGAAGTTGGCTCCGGAGTAGCCGGCGGCGCAGATGATGCGGCCCCAGTTGGGATCGGAGCCGGCGATGGCGGTCTTGACCAAGGGTGAGTTGGCGATGGCGCGGCCGATGAGGTTAGCGTCTTGTTCGCTCTTTGCGCCGGTGACGAGAACGCGGACGAGTTTCTTTGCGCCTTCGCCGTCGCGGGCGATCTGAGATGCGAGGCTCTTGAGGACGCCTGTGACTGCTTCGGCTACTTGCGTGAGTTCTTCGGGGTTGGGCTTGATGCCGCTGGCACCATTGGCTAGCAGCACGACCGTGTCGTTGGTGGAGGTGTCACCGTCGACTGTGAGGCGGTTGTAGCTGAGGTCTGTTGCTCTGGCGAGGATGGATTTGAGGTCTTTGACGCTGATGTTTGCATCGGTCATGACGTAGCCGAGAGTGGTGGCCATGTTGGGCTGGATCATGCCGGAGCCTTTGGTCATTCCGGCGATGCGGATCTTGCCCTTCTTGAGATCGAGGTTGGTTTGTGCGGTTTTCTGGACCAGATCGGTGGTCATGATGGCACGGGCTACGTCGCCGAAACGCTCGGTGGAGAGGCCGGCGAAGAGGGCTGGGAGGGCCTGGGTGATCTTCTTGGGGTCGAGCTCGACGCCGATGACTCCGGTGGATGAGGGGAGGATTTCGGCTGGGGTGCACTTGGCGTGTTTGGCGGTTGCCTTGACGGTGGCCTCGGCGACCTTCATGCCGGTGCGGGTGGCGCAGTTGGCGTTACCGGCGTTGATGAGCAGCGCTTTGACTTTGCCTTTCGAGGCCTTGAGGTTGGCCTTTGAGAGGACAACTGGTGCTGCGGCGACGAGGTTTTTTGTGAAGACGGCAGCGGCGTTGGCGGCTGGTTCGCTGAGGATTAGCGAGAGGTCGTCCTTTGCGACTTTGCGGATGCCGGCGTAGACGGCGCTGTAGTGATAGCCAAGAGGCAGCTCGTTGCTCATTTATGCTCCCAAGATTTCATTTTCGACGATTCGGAGGCCGTTGCGGAAGTCTGTGCCGGAGACTCGCTTGCGGCCTTCCTGTTGGACTTCGATTAGTTCGAGGACGGTGTTGTTGCCGCAGGCCACTTTGACGGGGCCTTTGCTGGCGAGGATGCGGCCGGGTTCGGATTCTGTGGTTTCGTCGCAGACGCGAGTTTTCCAGAGGCGGAGGTTTTGGTCTCGAAAGAGGGTGGAGGTTCCGGGCCAGGGGTAGAAGCCGCGGGTGCGGTTGTGGATGAGGGTGGCGGGCCAGGACCAGTCGATTGCGCCGTCCTGCTTGCTTAGGATGGGCGCGTGGGTGGCTAGCTTGTCGTCCTGCGGGGTGCCGGGCATGCCGGGGTTTTCAAGAGTCTCGATGAGGAGTTTTGCGCCTAGATGGGAGAGGCGCTCGCCGAGTTCTGTGGCGCTTTCGTTGGGTTCGATGGGTGTTTCTGCTTTGAGGAGCATGTCGCCGGTGTCGAGACCGGCGTTGATGCGCATGGTGGTGACGCCTGTGACTGATTCACCTTTCGCGATGGCCCATTGGATGGGGCCGGCTCCGCGGTATTTGGGCAGGAGTGAGCCGTGGACGTTGATGATGCCAAAACGTGGGATGTCGATTATGTTTTGGGGAATGAGTTGGCCGTAGCCGACGATAACCATTACTTCGGGGGCTTGCGCGACAAGTTCTGCGACGTGTTCGGGGCGACGAATGCGTTCTGGCTGAAGGACCGGGAGGTTCAGACGGAGAGCGGCTTCTTTGACTGCGCTCATGGCCAGGGATTGGCCGCGGCCTTTGGGGCGATCGGGTTGAGTGTAGACGCTGATGACCTGGTGGCCTGCGGCGACCAGAGCATCGAGGGTGGGCACAGCGAACTGGGGAGTGCCCAAGAAAATGGTTCTTAGTCCCACTCGCCTGCCTTCTCAAGTTTTCGGATCTTGCGGCGGATGAGATCGCGCTTCAGAGGGCTGATGCGGTGGATGAAGAGGATGCCGTCGAGGTGATCGTTTTCGTGCTGGATGGCGCGGCTGAGGAGGTCTTCGCCAATGAGTTCGAACCAGTTGCCTTCGGCGTCCTGGGCTTTGACGTGGGTCTTCTTGGAGCGCTGAACGTTTTCGCGGAAGCCGGGGATGGAGAGGCAGCCTTCTTCTTCGGTGAGTTTACCTTCTTTGTGCAGGATCTCGGGGTTGATGAGGACTACGCGCTCTTCGGGGTTGTCACCGGCGGAAGGGTCGATGACGGTGAGGCGCTTCTTGATGCCGATCTGTGGGGCGGCGAGGCCGACGCCTTTGGCCGAGTACATGGTGTCAAACATGTCGGCCACTAATTGTTTTAGCTCTTTGGAGCCGAATTCTGCTGGCTCGATGGGGTCGCACTTTTCTTCGAGGACCGGGTTGCCGTATTTTACGATCTTGTAAATCATCTAGAAGTGATGATGTCCTGACCATTGGTGATGCCACCTTCAAGGCCACCGGCACGATTGGCACCACGGAAGAAGGCGCGGTCTTCTTTGTTGTAGTGGATGGTGTCCTGGACTTTGGAGCCGAAGGCGCGGGCGCCTTCGAGGGAATAACCGACTTCGACGCCTTTGACGGCTTGCATCGAAACGATGGCCTGAGCGAGTTTGCCGTCGAGGCGGGAATCCCAGGTGATGTGAGAGCCGAGGCCGACGGGGACGCCGTGGGCGCGGACTTCGAAGATGCCTCCAACAGTGTCGCCGGTGCGGTAGGCTTCGTCGACTACGGCCTTGAAGCGGAGTTCGGTTTCAGGGTCTACGCAGCCGAGGAGGACTTCCTCTTTCTTGCTGAGTTCTTTGATTTCTTCCCAGGTGGCTTCGTGGGTCATGGTCTCAGAGCCGACACCAACTACGTGGCTCAGGACTTCGATGCCGAACTCGGCGAGGTAGGCTTTGGCGAGAGCGCCTACGGCGACGCGGGCCGTAGTTTCTCTAGCGCTGGCGCGTTCGAGGATGTAGCGGGCGTCGTTGAAATCGTACTTGATGCAACCGATCAAGTCAGCGTGGCCGGGGCGTGGGCGTTTTACTTCTTTAAATTTTTCAGAAGAGCCTTCGTAGTCTTCGACTGGCATGGACTCGGTCCAGTTCTTCCAGTCTTTGTTGGCTACGATCACCGCGATGGGGGCGCCGATGGTGATGGAGTGTCTGACGCCCGCAACAATATGGGCTGTATCTGTTTCAATCTTCATGCGACCGCCACGGCCGAAGCCTTGCTGGCGACGCCACAGTTCATGATTGATTTTTTCGAGGGATATGGGGACGCCCGAGGGGAGGCCGGTAATTGTGGCTACCAGACACTCGCCGTGGCTTTCGCCCGCGGTTTCAAAGCGGAACATCTTGTTTAACCTACTAGTCTATCAGGGCAGGTGTTTTGGGTGCTGCCTGGACTTTGTCCCAGGGTTCTGCGCCAACGCGGGTGGCCCATTGCTGGTATTTGCTGGCGAGGGCTGTGGCGAGTTGCGGGTTCTCTTTGGAGAGGTCTCTGGACTCTGAGCGGTCCGCTACGATGTCGTAGAGTTCCCAGTTGCCTGGGTACTTTGAGACGAGCTTGTGAGGGCCCTGTCGGATGGCGCGGTTGCCTTCGTGCTCCCAGCAGAGGGTTCGTTTTGAGAGGGTGTCTTTGCCTTTAAAAGCCGGGAGGAGACTGCTGCCTTCGATCTGGTGGGGCTTGGTACTGCTTGCGTCGAGGAAGGTGGCCATGAGGTCGATGATGTGGCCGGGTTGGTTCGTGATCGAGCCTGGGGACTGGATCTGGCCGGGGAAGTGGGCGATGAAGGGGGTGGAGATGCCGCCTTCGTGGACCCAGTGTTTGAAGAGGCGGAAGGGGGTGTTGGAGGCATTGGCCCAGCCGAGGCCGTAGCTTTGGTAGGTGTTCTCGGGGCCTGGCATGCGCTTGGGGTCGTTGCCGGGGTACATGGGTTCGCCGCTGCGTGTCTCGAGTGGAACATGGCGGGCCTTCATCTGGCGGCCAAGTTCTTCGGCGCAGCCGCCGTTGTCGGAGAGGAAGCAGATGAGGGTGTTGTTGAAGGAGTTGGTTTCTTTGAGTGCACCAATGATGCGACCGACACCCTGATCCATTTTTTCGA
>JAPKYY010001074.1 GCA_026394095.1 Acidobacteriota bacterium
TATCCACCAGCACACTCGCTGGGCCCGAGCTTACCGTCTTGATGCCGTGTGTCGAGAAGAGTTGATAACCAGTGACACAGCAGAACCCGCTGAATGCCGTGAGCCAAAAATCGCGACCTCGCGGCAACTCTTTTCCCTTCCACAGCCACACACCCATCAGAATGATCGCAGCCATTCCGAAGCGAAGGGTGAGGATGACTTCCAGAGGAACTTCCCCCATCATTGCCCGGATGAGCGGAAAGGTAAGCGACCACAGAATCAGTGCGATCGAAAGCGAGACGAGGGCTCCACGATTTTGCATACTTCAGCTTATCAGATTGTATACATGTATACAATATCCAGCAAGCTATGATATTAGAGATGCCTGAACGAATTGCCACGCCGCAATTGAAGTATCGGACCGCCCCGGAAGTCGTAGCCGAGTACATCAGAGATGCCATATACCGGAATGAATTGCTGCCCGGCCAGCAATTGCAGCAGGAAGAACTGGCCCTGAAATTCGGGATCAGCCGTATCCCCGTGCGGGATGCTCTACGCCAGTTGCAGGGAGAAGGTCTCGTCGATCTCTACCCGAATCGTGGAGCCTTTGTCTCGAATCCCGGAGTAGAGGAATTGCGTGAAGTTTTCGAATTGCGTATTCTGCTCGAGACATATGCTCTGAAGCTGGCAGTTCCGAATTTCACCAAGCAGGAATTTGAGTTGTGTTCCAGCCTGCTGACGCACCTCGAGAGCGTTGCCAATCGAGCGGATTGGTCGCGGATCGATCAGGCCTTTCACGCTGCGCTTTATGCACCCTGCAAACAGTCGCGCACGCTCACGCTGATCGATAATTTACGGGGCAGTGTGAACCGCTTCTACTTCCTGTATCTTTCACCCGAGAGCTACGGTCCGGATTGTCTGCGCGAGCACCGGCAGATTCTCAAGGCCTGTCAGAAGCGCGATGCCGTGGCTGCAGCAGGATTCCTTGAAGCCCACTTGAGGCGGTCTCTCGCCGAAGTAGAAAGCGTCAGTGCTGTTGGCCGTTAAGCGGCTGGTAAGCAAATAAATCGTAAGGATAAGCCCCGGGGATGCGCTGCACCAATCGATAGTGAGAACGGATCATATCCATGTGACTCTTGGGCAGGCGTGGAAACTCCGGGTCTGAGTTTTCTTCTCCGAACGCATCCTCAAAAAGCAAAATGGACTGGAATTTTCCCTGCCGAATATCTTCCACCACTCGGGCTTCACTCACCTTGCCTGCCTCCACCAGCCAGCGATAGATCAGCGCGTCCACTTCGATTCTGCGTTTAAAGTGAACGAGCGAGTTTGAATCGGCCGATAGGATCAAGCCCGGCTTTGCGAAGAACGGTTCGAGCTCTCGCAATTGGACTCGAAACTTCCGCTCACCCTCGATTCGCTCCAGTAGCGCTCCAGTTGAGATTCTCAGATTTTGCACCGCAAACACGGCCAACGGAAGAATGAGAATCGTAATCCAGCTTTTGCTCCCCATCGAATAGAGTTCAAAGAAATTCAGGCTATGCAATGCCAGGCAGCTGCACACGATGAGCAGGATTGCCGTCTCGATCTGGTAATTGAAATCCGAGCCGAGTTTGCCAGCCGTGAGCAGAAAAATTGCCGAAGCCGTCAGCAAATAGGCAAAAGCAGACTTGCCACCGGAATCCAGGGCCTTTTTTGCTCCGATCGCACTAATCAATATCAACGGCGAAAGCGTCGCCGCCATGAATTCGAAATGCAATTGCAGCTTGAACAGGGCGAAAGGATTCATGTTGGAAAAAACAGTGCTGAACAAAAATCGCCCATCGAGCCATCTGTCGATGCCCAACACAATTGCCCCGCCTATGCCACCCACGATCAGCCCAAATCGAAGGGCTCGTTTGGGGCTGGACACCAGAAGCAGCAGGAAGATCGCCGCTGGAGCCGCCAGGGCTGTCTGCTTGAAGAGCAGCCCTAGCATTGCAAGGATGGCGGATTGATCGAGTACTTCGTCCCCTTTTACGGCATATCTTGCATATAGATAAAATGCAGCCAGACTCAAGGCGATCGCTGGAACGTCAGACCTTCCCACCACGCCCCATCCAAGCAACAGTTGTGTCATTCCCCCCAGCGCCAGCCCCGTCCAGGCGCTACGCCTGTCGTTCGTATAAAGCAGAAGAAGTTTCCAGATGAGATACAGAATTGCAGCCAGTGCAGCGATGTTGACCAATCGCCCCGCCAGAAGAATCGGCATACCGAGCTTGAACATGGCCGCCATCATTCCGTAGAGCAAGGGCATGTACGGGCAAATGGTGTAGGGATACTGTTTCAGGTCGTAATAGAGGGTGCGCTCGTTGGCGAAGGTAAGAGCTTGTGAGGCCACGATGCCTTCTGGTTGCGTGAACTCACTGTGTGCCCAGACGGCCACACCAACATGTGTGATCACGGCAAGCAAAGAAAGTATGCAGGCGAAGATCAGAATTCGACGGGACATTGGCGACGCTGCTGGCTGCCCTCCTCGTCTTAGTACTTCCATATCAGCTTCAATCGGCGGATCTCAGAGTCCTCATTAGTTTCACCGATATGCCCCGCAAAGACAAAAAAGCCCGCCGGGGTTACCGGCGGGCTTCTCGTTCAGCTTGACGCTGGGCTACTGTTTAGTAGTCCATGCCGCCGCCGTGGTTGTGACCGCCGGGGGCAGGAGCTGCCTTCTTCTCAGGGATCTCGCAGATCATCGCTTCGGTGGTCAGCATGAGGCCGCTGATCGAAGAGGAGTTCTGCAGAGCCGAGCGGGTTACCTTGGCAGGGTCGATGACACCAGCGGCGATCAGGTCTTCAAAAACACCAGTCTGGGCGTTGAAGCCGTGGCTGGGGTTTGCGATTGCCTTGATCTTTTCAACAATCGTGGCGCCTTCGAAACCAGCGTTGCCAGAGATCTGACGAACCGGCTCTTCGCAAGCGCGCTTGATGATGTTGACGCCGATGGCTTCGTCGCCTTCGAGGGTCATGGCGGAAAGAGCGGCCGAAGCGCGGAGGAGGGCTACGCCGCCGCCGGCAACGATGCCTTCTTCAACGGCTGCGCGGGTTGCGTGCAGCGCGTCTTCGACACGGGCCTTCTTTTCCTTCATTTCGGTTTCGGTTGCTGCACCGACCTTGATCACTGCAACGCCGCCAGCGAGCTTCGCCAGACGTTCCTGCAGCTTTTCACGATCGTAATCGGAAGTGGTTTCTTCGATCTGTGCACGCAACTGCTTGATGCGGCCTTCGATGCCCTTGGCTTCGCCGGCGCCATCGATCACGGTGGTGTTGTCTTTGTCGATGACGACGCGCTTGGCGCGGCCGAGATCTTCGAGACGTACGCCTTCGAGCTTGATGCCCGTTTCTTCCATGATCGCCTTGCCGCCGGTGAGGATACCGATGTCTTCGAGCATCGCCTTACGACGATCGCCGA
>JAPKYY010000531.1 GCA_026394095.1 Acidobacteriota bacterium
AATCCTCTTGAGCAACATCAGCGAATGCCCCTAGCAATCGACACCTTCCAGCCGCCAACCAGCCGAAGCTGACGTCCTACTCATTGCGCCAAATCTCACTGAGCACCCACTCGCCAGCCTCATCATACTGGACGGTTTGGACGTCGACGGCGAAGATCTGCAATTCTCTCCTCAAGAAGAATTCGAGCCGTTGGCCGACCATCAAGGGACACTGGAAACGGTGCGCACCGCACGATCAAAAATCCCCGGCTCACTGGGCCAGGACTTCCTCATTGAGCGGAACAAACCTTAAGTGCCAGCCCAATCCTTCGAAATCGGCTCGATCCGTTGGCTCCCCAATTACCCCAAACGCCCTAGCCGGTATTGTGAGGCCTACAAGGCGCAATTTGAGTGGGAGTGAATCAGCCTGCTTGAGACAACAGCGTCTCAAGTACCGCCCTGCTAATTCGAAAGTTGGTTTGTTGCAGTTTTTCGAGTATCGCCTTGAGGTCAATCAGATCCTCCCTCGCCGCAGCCAACAAAACACCCAGCGTTCCCGTGTTGGCCACACCCAGACGTGCTGCCACGGCACGGCCCGCCGCTTCATCAATCACCAGCAAACTGTCCTGTTCAGCGAGAGCAAGTTGAATAGCAGCAACCTCGCCAGCATCCAGATTCGATTCACTGGCCTCCCGGCTTAGCTGAAGGCTAATCGACACCTCCCGCACTTCTATCCCTCCGGGCAAACTCCGAATCCATGCTGCCACTTGCGGCGGAGATCCCGGCGCAGTCAGTTCGCGGAATACCTCTTCTGGAATTACGACACGAACATAAAGCTGGCGAAGCAAATCAACACAGCCAATAAGCAGCAGGTAGTTGATAGGCGACGTGTCGGCAACTACAACACGCATTAGCTTCGAAAACGAATTGCCGTCTCAGCATCGCGCACGATATCTTCAACGCTGAGCGGCAACATGAAGCCATGCGTTTTCAGGAAGCCGTCCATTTCATAGCGCGATGCAATACCCAACATCCGGCGAGCCTGCGCCACCGTAATCTTGTCCCCGCGCAACCCCTCAAGCGCCAGAGCTTCAAGCGCCGCCCGGCTCAACACTGCGGAATTTTCTCCCAGCAGTAAGGCCAAATCTTCCGGTACTTCCAGTGTTACTTGCATTGCGGTCAATTCCATTATCTCCTGCCCGCAACAAACTTGCCAGTCAAGTCGGCAGGCTGACGCTTCCCTGCGCAGCTGAATGAGAGTTTTGCACCTCTTCTGAAATCCAACCGATAGCCCAAACCCAGCGGCATACCCTAATTAGAGCTACGCTTCAAATACCACGTGACGCAACATCTACTTTCCAGATCGCTCAATAATCCTGTCCACCCGGTTGAATTGCAGCAATCGCTCAGTGGCCCTACCCTGCGGAGTTCTGCCCCGAATCTGCCATGACGAAATAACGAAATGCTCATCCCACACTTGTTTGCGAGGGTGGTACAACTCAACGATCATCCCGGATTCGGGGTCAATCGAAGCGATGTCGCTTCCTTTATGGCGATTGCACAGCGTGCAGGACAGAGCAAGATTGGATACCTCCGATGTCCCTCCATGCTTTACCGCGATGATGTGGTCAATTTGGTGCTCAAAGAACCCTAGCGTTTCAAGCACACCACAATATTCACAACGCCCGGTAGCACGCATTCGAACGGTACTTCGGTCGCTGGCACTAACCTCTGCCATCGGCAATGGATCCGCTCAAGCGACGATTCGCGTTTGCCTTGGCCATCCTGACGATATGTTCCAAAAACTCATACCGCTCCCATTCCCGCTGCTCATGCTCGTCCAGCCCAACATCGCGATTCTTCGAAAGCAGTTCATTTACGCGGGCACCTAGTTTGGCAGATGGCCTAAGCCCCAAAACTTCTTCAGCACTGGGAAGGCTGGCCAATATTTCCAATATCTCAGTGACGCTCTCAAACCCTTCGTGTTGGTCCCCGCGAATTTCGCGAAGCCCAAGTTCTAGAATCTCCGGCAAGCGTTCTTCTTGGCCTTTCAGCCTCATTGCAAGCTCGTCCGGCAATTGTACTGTGATAGCCGACATGATATCCAGAAGAATATCACGGGGTCCAAACCAGAGTTCAAAGGCCTCCAGTGCGAAATTCTTCTTCGAAGATGGAAAGGCCGCATCGCGCTTCACAACATTGGAAACTACTCCTGCATGGACCGATCTCATTCGAGTACAGCAACTTCCAATACTCCCATCCACCATCCCGATTTCTCCAAACTTCTAGAAGTTGCACATGGGACAGGTCGAAAACTCTCGACCAATCAACCCCGGTCTTCTCATCACCAAAGGGACATTCCGAATGAATCAAAGGTATGCGTCCAGCCAGCCTTTCCTCCCAACAAGAAATCGGCTGTTCACGGGAAAGAAAAATATTTTATCTCCCACATTCTAAAGTACTTCCACTCCACCCCAGGCCCACCCGCTACCACTCCCCATGCTAATGTATCTCCCGGACGCACTCTTGTGTGTTCCACGCCCAATTCCCATGCTGAGGTCCCCTCATGCTCAACTCACAACCAACTCCCATCAAAAGCAGCTCACGCCGCTTCACTACCGACAAACAGCGCGAAGCCGCCCGTCGCAATGGCGCAAAATCCAAAGGCCCTGTCACGGCCGCTGGCAAAGCCCGCTCCTCGCGCAATAACTTCAAACACGGCATTTACTCAAAAACAGTCGACCTCACCTCCGAGGAAGGCTACTACACCAAATTCCGTAACTATCTCAACGATTTCCCCGGCGATAGCCTCGAACTCTTCGAACTCATCGAGCGCATCGTCACGGCTTCCCTCCGCCGTCGCCAACTCGGCCAAATCCACGCCGGAGTCTGGAATGACTATCTCCTCACCCAACCCGAGAACACCCCGCTCCACGAAGCCTACGGCGAGATCAAGG
Organism: Acidobacteriota bacterium; assembly: GCA_026394095.1. Classification (GTDB taxonomy): domain Bacteria; phylum Acidobacteriota; class Terriglobia; order Bryobacterales; family Bryobacteraceae; genus Bryobacter. Next base: position 2,937 of record JAPKYY010000531.1, read on the forward strand.
ATCTACTCCTGCCCCTCGAAGCCGCAGAAAACCGTGAATTCTATCGCTTCCATCGCATTGCGCGAATTCTGCAAAATTTTAAAAAGGGCCGTCCAAACCCGGCAAGCCCCGAAGCCAAATTCGCTCAATACTTTAGAGAGCAAAACACAGCGACGGACGCCTAAGTTTTCCACAATTTGGCACCCTAAATCGTGTCCAGCCACGCATAAGCCATCTGCCGGATCTCCGGCGGAAAGTCATGTTCGCAGTCCGGATGCTCCACCCGAATTTTTGAGTGCCCGGAATCGCGAACCGCATCATCCACGCCGCTTGCATCAAAATTCGCATCTCGCAAGGGCGCATTCACAAACACCGGCCGCGGCCCAATCGCCGCCAGCACATCCTTGAAATCAAAAGGCATCGCCTCAGGCCGTCGTGCCGCAATCTTCGGCATGTAGCCCTTGTGTGACCAGCCCGTCAAATTGCCGCCATAGTACTTGGCAAAACTCGTAAAACC
>JAPKYY010000933.1 GCA_026394095.1 Acidobacteriota bacterium
TAGTAGTGCAAGCTCTGGTCGAGCAGTTCGCCACGGAAGAGAATCATGAAGATGCCGACGCAGCCGAAGAAGATGGCGAGCCGCAGGAAGAAGTATTGGAAAACTCCAGCGAAGGCGAGGATGTTCTGGTTGAGGTCGGCCTGGTTCCTTGGGCTTTTGTTGGTGAGGAGGCCATCGGTGAAGCGGAGTTCCCAGGATTTTGCCCCGTCGTCGTAGCGAATGAATTCGCGCTTGCGGCCGCGGGTGAAGCGGCTGTAGCCGACCTTGGCTTCCGACAAGAGCTTTGCTGCGTCGTCGGCTTTCATGCCGAGCTGGATCGAGCCGGCGATCGCGGTTGCATTGGGCGATGCCATCTGGATTTGCTGCTGGCTGGCACGTATGTTGTACATGCGGACGGCGTTGATGCCGAAGAGCAGGGCAGGGAGGAAGGCGAGGGCATAGACCCAAAGGCCACGTTTGGCGAAGAGGGTCTTTTTCCACTCGAGGCCAACGATGGCGAGAATCTGTTTTTGCCAGAGGGCGGTGCCGGTCACTTTTGGCCTCCTTCGTCGCCGATCAGATACTCGTAAAGCGAGTTGACGTCATCGTCGGCGGGGGCGATGGTTTCGATGTTGATGCCTTCCATGACAAGCCGGTTGAGCAGTTTGTGGAAGTGGCTGGCGTTTGTCGTCTTGACGAGGATGCCTTTGAAGTCGGGATGGATGCGGGCTTCGACTACGTGATCGAACTGGAAGATGCGCGAGGCCATCTCTGAGGGCTGGTCGCAGCGGATGACGATCTGATGCGGCCGGTCGGAGATCTCTTCGCGGACGCCTCGAATTGCCCCTTCGGCCACTACGTAGCCGTTGGCGAGCAAGATGACCTGATCAGAAATCATGTCGACTTCGTGGAGGACGTGGCTCGAGACAATGACATGTGCGCCTCGCTCGGCCTGTTCGCGGAAGAGAGCGATTGTTTCGGATCGCACGAGCGGGTCAAGACCATTGAGTGGTTCGTCCAGGATCAGAACCTGTGGCTCATGAGCAATGGACTGGGCGAGGCGAATGCGCTGGCGCATGCCTTTGGAGTAAGCCGCTACTTTGCGTTTAGCGGCTTCGACGAGGTTGACTTTGTCGATGGCTCGCCAGGCTTTGGATTCGGCCTCTTTGGAGCTCATTCCCTGAAGCAGGAGTGAGGCGTGTACAAACTGGAAGCCAGTATAGCCGCGCGGGAAAGAATCGAACTGAGTGCAATAGCCCATGATGCGGAAGAGGGCTTCCGGGTTGTTGGGTGCGATACCCCGGACCGAGATCTGGCCACGAGTGGGGCGAACGAGGCCCGTCATAAGATTCATGAGCGTGGTTTTGCCGCTGCCGTTAGGGCCGACGAGGCTGGTAATACCGGGAGGAATGCTCAGGTTGACGCGATTGACGCCGAGGACTTCACCGTAGAAGCGCGAGACGTTGTCGAAGATGATCTGGTCGCTGGTTGACATTATCGGACGATCTCCTTCGGACGGATCTTTCGTTCTAGCATCAGCAGGCAGATGATGCAGACGGCGAAGAAGCCGGTCCAGGCTTCAAAGGGTTCAAGGCCGGTTTGGGAGTCGATGTTCAACTGGTCTGACCAGATGGTGTACATGATGCGCGAGATGTCGATCATCGAGCCGTAGTCTGTACTGAGGATTGAGTTGATGATGCCTGCCAGGCCGGCGCCGATGCCGAAGACGCCGAGGATCAGCGCTCCTGCGACTACCTTCCACTTGACCCAGGCCGAGAGGGCGACCGAGAGAAGGGAGAGGATGAGGATCCAGGCAAGGTTGCCGAGGATGATGGCGCGCAGAATGAACCAGTTGTTCGAGAGCCAGCCGGAGCCTGCCTGGGAGACCTGGAGGAAAAAGAGGATGACGCCGGGGATCCAGGTGATGATCGAGAGCAGGATAAAGAGGACCGAAACTTTGCCTACGACATATTCGGTGCGCGAGAAGGGGCGCGAGAAGTAGGTGGGGAGCGCGTTATTGGCGAGATCTGGAGCGATTAGGCTGGGGCCGATCAAGGCCGTCATGATGTAGGCGAGAGCGCCCTGAAAGTTCATGAAGACGCGGAAGAAACTCGAGTCGATCTTGAAGACGTCGGGAACCGGAAAGCCCATGCTGGAGAAAACCGAGAGGTTGTTGACCAGATAAAGGTAGCCGGCGCAGCCGAGTGGGAAGAAGAAGCAGGCGACGAGGAAGCCGCTGAGGAAGCGGCTCTGACACAGCCGCTCGTAAGAGGATCGCGGCAGCACAAGGAAGCGTGTGCGCGGTGGGGTCCGAGGCCCCGCGGAGGATGTGGAGGTTCTTGTGTAGACGGCCAGTATTGGGCCATTATTGGGTCATCGCTTTGAGGAAGATATCTTCCAAAGTGTCTTTACGGTAATTGAGGCGGCGGAGTTCGAGGTCTTTTTCGGTGGCGACGCGGAAGAGCTCGCGGAAGCTGAATTCCGCCGGGAGAACCATCTTCCAGCGGCCTTTGCCGGCCATGGCGCAAGTTGCACCGAGGGCCTCCATAGCAGCGGCGAAGCCCTCGTCGTCGCCTATGGTCTCCAGTTCGACGAAACGCTTGTTTGCGCTGCGTTCGGCTTCGAGATCCGCGTAGTGGACGATGGTTCCGCCCTTGAGGATGATGACTTCTTCGCAGGTGTCTTCGACGTCACGCAAGAGGTGAGAGCAAAGAACAATGCGCATACCGGCGTTGTCACGCATCTCGCGGATCATCTTGAGCATGCGGCGGCGGGCTGGGGGATCGAGCCCATTGGTGGGTTCGTCGAGGATAACGAGCTTGGGGCCATGGACGATTGCCTGGGCCAGCTTCGCCAGCTGTTTCATGCCAAGGGAGTAAGTGCCGAGCTTGCGATAACGAGCTTCGCCAAGGCCGACATAGAAAAGGCACTCGTGGGCGCGTTCGAGGGCGGTTTCTGGCGGTAGCCCGGAGAGCTCTCCCATCATCCGGATGAAGGTGACTGCGTTCATGTCGGCGATGAAGGAATCGTTTTCCGGCATGTAGCCGATGAGGGAGCGGATGTAGCGCGTCTCTTTGTGCACGTCATGACCGAAAACACGCGCCGTCCCGGAGGACGGCGCGTAGAAGCCGAGTAGCGTGTTGATGAGAGTGGACTTACCCGCACCGTTGGGGCCCAGCAGGCCAATCGTTCTACCTTTGAGTTCGACTTGCAGCTTATTGAGGATGAGCCGCGAACCGAGTTGTACGGAGAGATTGTCTAGCTGGATGACGGTGTCGAGAGGAGTGCTCATTGGACCTTTTGTTGTTTGTTCATGATACCCGCTCCGCCAACTGCTCTGGCGAGGATCTGCGGGAGGATGGGGCTTCCCTTGCCTGCGGCGAGGAGGCTGTCGAGGCCGAAGCCGAAGAAGCCACTGGAGGAGGCGACGGTAATGCTGTCAGGGCCGGCATAGGCGGTGATCAGGACAGGCCCGGAGTTGGCGGTGAACTGATCGACTGCTTTCTTCTGGTCTGCGCTGAGGGAGCCTTTGATTGTGCCGGCAACTGCTTCGAGACTGGTGCCGACGTTCACCCAGAAGATGGCAGAGGCGTTGACCTCGGCATCTGCGGGCAGGAGTTCGATGAAGCGGCGGCTACGGGGGAGGCTGAGCAGATTGTTGCGAGTCTGCAGGGCCTTCAGGATCGTATCGCGGCTGGAGGCGGCGACCATGTAGCCACCTGAGTAGGTGAAGTTCAGTTCGACCGGCATTGCGGGGTGCTGAATGGTGTAGAAGGTGCGGCCGTTGACAGCCTGTTCTGTTAACTTGATGGCTCCCATCGAGGTGCCGGCTGCCTTCTGGTTTACTGCGTCGACGACACGGCGCAATGAAGAGGTGAGGCGTGCGGCATCGTAGACTTCGGTAGCGAAGACGTATGTGGGGACAGGGAGGAGTGGGCCGTCTACAGCAAAGGTGACTTCGCCGCCGATGGGGCCGAGAAGGTCATTGACGATGTTGATGCCGATCGTCTTTTCGAGTTCGCTGACGTTGCCGGAAAGGCCACCCATGGCGGCGAAGAATTCCTCAGCCATCTGGCTTGCGTCTTTGGTGACGGCGCTCATGGCAAAGGTAGCTTCGGGCGAGATGTAGTCTAGCGACGGCATGGGCGCGGGAGCGGCGAGCCAGCTCGCGATGCCTGTGCGGGGTGCGCTGAAGCTGACCGAGGCGCGAGTATCGGCACGGCCTGCGACATCGCGACGCTCGACCATCAGGTGACGGAGCTGGTTGGCCCCGCTGAGGTTGATGGCTTGCTTGTCGTTACCCATGCTTGTCGTGGTAACGGATTGCGCGAAGATTTGTTCCAAATCAACTGCAAGAATCCAACCAGCACCTTTGGC
>JAPKYY010000952.1 GCA_026394095.1 Acidobacteriota bacterium
CCTCGTTGGCCCCAACGGCGCCGGCAAATCAACTCTTCTGCAAATCCTTGCAGGAATCCTCCAACCCACCGAAGGCCGTGTCTTGACCCAGGGCCGCATCAGCGCTCTCCTCGAACTCGGTGCCGGCTTCAATCTCGAATTCACTGGCCGCGAAAACGTTCGCCTCAATGCTGAACTCCTCGGCCTCTCCCGCAAAGAAATCGACGCGGCCATCCCCGAAGTTGAAGCCTTCGCCGAACTCGGCCGCTTCTTCGATCGTCCCGTTCGCGAATACTCAACCGGCATGTACGTCCGCCTCGCCTTCTCAGCCGCCATCCACCAACACCCCGAAACCCTCGTTGTCGATGAGGCCCTCGCCGTAGGCGATGCCCGCTTCGCTAACAAGTGCATCCGCCGTCTTGACGAACTCAAGGCGCAAGGCACCACCATTCTCTTCGTCTCTCACGATCTCGGAATCGTCAAACGTCTCTGCAACCGTGCCGCCCTCCTCTGGCAAGGCCAACTCGTCACCCTCGGTACCCCACGTGAAATCTCCGACGAATACACACGCCGTGTACAACTCGACCTCACCCCGCTCACTACCACCAACACAACCAACAACAATCGGACCCAAATTCTCTCAGCCTACCTCCATCACCCCGAAGGCCCGCCCCGCACACAATTCGAGATCAACGACTCAATCACTCTCACGGCCGAGGTGAAAGTCCAACACCCCAACACACAATTCCAGTTCGGCCTTCTCATCCGCAACCGTCAAGGCATTGACATAGCGGGCACCAACTCACAAATCGAAAACTGCCCCATCACAGTCGATGGCCCTGCCACTGTAAACATCTCCTTCACCTTCCCTTGCCACTTCACCCGCGGCGACTACACCATAACGCTCGCCACCCAGGACCCAGACGGCACCCGTCAGGACTGGCGCGACGACTTCCTCGAATTCCGCGTCAACGACCGCCGTGACTACGCCGGATCCACGTGGCTAAATGGTAACTTTGAATGGATAATCCGATGAGCTCTCCTTCTCACATCCAAACGATCCAGCAGACCCTCCGCGATCTCGACATCGACGCCTGGCTCTTCTTTGATCACCACCACCTCAACCTCGAGCTCAATCAGATGGCCTCGCGCCGCTGGTACTACCTGATCCCCAAAGAAGGCGAACCCCAACTCCTGGTCCACCGCATCGAATCAAAAATCCTCGATTCCCTCCCCGGCCAGAAGCACATCTACTCCGGCTGGCGCACACATCAGGAAGGCCTCGCCACACTCCTCTTCGGCCTCAAGCGAGTGGCCATGCAATACTCCCCCGGCTGCGCTATCTTCTACGTCTCGATGGTCGACGCCGGCACGATCGAACTCATCCGTTCCTTCGGCCCCGAGATCGTCTCCTCAGCCGACCTCGTCCAGATCTTCAACGCCACTCTCACGCAAGCCCACATCGATTCGCACCTCGCTGCCGGCGTCAAGATGGACGCCCTCCGCCGCGCCGCCTTTGCCGAAGTCTCATCAGCGCTGGCCAACAACCGGACCCTCACTGAATACCAGCTCCAGTGCTGGGTCCGTCAAGGCATGGAGCGCGACGGCCTCTTCACCGACCACGGCCCGATCGTCGCCGTTAACGCCCACGCCGCAGACCCGCATTACGAACCCAGCGAAGCCTCTGCCCTCCCCATCCGTCCCAACGATTTCCTCCTCCTCGACATGTGGGCCAAGCTCACCACCCCCGGCGCTGTCTACTACGACATTACCTGGACCGGCTTCTGCGGCACCGCCGTCCCCACCGAGATGGACAACGTCTTCAACATCGTCGCCGCCGCCCGCGACGCCGCCTTCAATCGAGCCAAGGCCGCCAGAGAAAGCGCATCAATTCTCCACGGCTTCGAAGTCGACGACGCCGCACGCGAAGTCATCACCGCCGCCGGCTACGGCGACTACTTCGTCCACCGCACCGGCCACTCCATCACCCAGGACATCCACGGCACCGGTGCCAACATGGACAACCTCGAAACCCACGACGTCCGTCAGGTGATGCCCAATACGATCTTCTCGGTCGAACCCGGAATCTACCTCGAACACTTCGGCCTGCGATCAGAATTTGACGTTCTCGCAAAGGCCAATACCGCAATCGTCACTGGCGAAATCCAGCAATCTCTGATAAGGCTATAAACAATGAAAACGATCCTGCTCACCCTCATCGCAGCCCTCGGCCTCTTCGCTCAAGACGGCCTTCCCAAGGACGGCAAGAAGTACCACGTCATCTTTGAGATGTCCAACGGCGAACAACCCCGCCTCGAAGGAGTCATCCGCAACATTGACAACCTCAAGATCGCCCTCGGCGCAGAGAACGTTACTGTTGAGTTGGTCCTCCACGGCGGCGCAATCGTCTCCTACACCAAAGACAAAACAACCCTCGCCTCAGAGTGGGAGCGCCTCGCTAAATCCGGTGTTGGTCTACTCGCCTGCAACAACTCTCTCAAGATGCGCAACATCCCCAAAGACACCCTGCTTCCCAATATCAAGGTCGTCGATTCCGCAGTAGCAGAGTTGGTCCGCAAACAGCAATCCGGCTGGCAGTACATCCGCAACGCGAATTAACTAAATCCCCACCAGCATTGCCAAAAGAAGCGCCGCCATCTGCGGCGCTTTATACGCTTCCTCGCCCTCTTCAAACCACTCATCGATCGAGTGCGCATTCGGGCTCTTACCGCCTCCACCGATAGTCACTGCTGGGATCCCCAGGCTCATGGGCAAGTTTGAATCCGTACTCCCACTCCCGGTAGCAAACATCGGAATCCCCAACATCTTCGCCGCCGCCATTGCCTTCTGTACAATTGGCGAATCGTCGCTCGGCGCCGCCGCCGGCCGCAATCCCATCGTCTTGACTTCGAGCTCGAGCGGAGCCTTGCTCTCCGGCCAACGCTTCTTCTCTGCCTCAAGCCCAAACTGCAAAGCAGCCTTCAATCGCTCATCGAGCACCGCCAACTCCTGCGGCGACTCACTCCGAAGATCCAGCTCCATACTCACCTCAATCGGTACCGAATTCACACTCGTCCCACCCGTCACCGTCCCGACATTAAACGTCGTGCGAGGATCCTTCGGCACTTCAATATCGGCAATGCGAGCAATCGCCCGTCCCATCGCATGAGCCGGATTCGGCATCCCAAACGCACCATAGCTATGCCCACCGCGACCCCTATAAGTCACCTTGTAGCGATTACTCCCCACACCACGAGAGGTCACGCGAAACCCAGTCCCGTCCACAGAAATAAAAGCATCCACCTGCCCCTTCAACTCTTTAGTAAACAGATGACGCACCCCTCGCAAATCCCCCTGTCCTTCTTCTCCAACAGTCGCGATAAACAAAACAGTCCCCTTGGTCTTCACCTGAGCCTCACGATAAGCCTTGGCCACCGCCAGCACAACGGCCAGTCCGCGACAGTCATCCCCAATACCCAACCCATGCAACCTCTTTCCCTCGGGCCGCACCTTCACATCCATCCCTGCCGGAAACACCGTATCGAGATGTGCACTAATCACCACCAGGGGCTTCGGCGCACTCGCCCCCGGCAGCCGGCTGATCACATTCCCTTCGCTGTCGGTACGAATATCCACCAGCCCCAATGCCGCCAGTCGCTTGGCATATTCCTTGCCCCGCTCGGCCTCACCAAAAGGCGGTGCCGCAATCTCGCAAATAGAAACCTGCTGCGACATCGTCCAGGCATTGTTCACTCGGATCGCCTCTACCGCCGCCTTCAACCGAGGATCCTCCACACCCTGCCCAAAGGCCACAATTCCACACACCAAGCTCAGCAACAGTCTCTTCATATGAATCCCAGCTTAAGCTACGCAGAGCTTTAACAGCACTTCTTGCAATGAATCCGGAACCTTCGCCTCCGCAAGCCGAACTTCCTGCAGCAAGCTCCGGGTCACTGCCTGGAATGCCCGCATCATCTCAGGCCCATCCATCTGTCGCACCAATGTGTCTTCAAATGAAGATCGAAGATCCAGAGGCAATTCATCGAGCCCGCGTCCGTGTACTGCTGGAAGCCCGTGTCGAAGGCAAGCCAACGTCAGCGCCTGATCACGCATCCCGCTGATCATGAACTCCGCCTGCCAGTATTTGGCTCTAGCGATGCAACTGCGCACATGCAAAGCGTAGAGCCAGGCGAACCGAATCACCCCAGCCGCTTCAGGCGCAGGACCATGCATGGCTTCCTCAGCCTTGCCCGAGACAAGTTGAAAGCTCGGCGCAAGCGCTCGAAACTCCTTCTCCGGCACAAAGGCAAGATCTACCTGCAACGTACTCGGCAGCACAAAAACACGATAGATCCATGCCCCAGCCCGCACGTCGAGATGGTCCACAGCCTGCTCTCGCTCATACATGTGCGCAGTCCAATCGGAAAGCACTGCTTCCACTTCAACTCCATCGCGAACCCCAAACGCAAGATCGATATCCGACCACGCGTCTTCCTTCCCTGCCGCTGCAGACCCCGTAATCGCCACGCCGCTAATACGCTCATCCTGCTCACCGCGTCGCAATAGATCCGCTCGAAGCTGTCCTCGATATTCAGAGCTGAACATGAGGCTTACTATATCTCTGCGATAGACTCAGTCAATCCAGATGCCAGCCAAGACTGCGATCTTCGTCGCCCTCGCCGCAATGACGGCCTTCTACGCAACCGTCTTCGTAAACGCGTTACGGCGCTGGACCCCCACCCCAAAGCCCACTGTTGAGCACCTCGCCACCGGCTTCATCACCAACTTTTTCGACACCCTCGGC
>JAPKYY010000874.1 GCA_026394095.1 Acidobacteriota bacterium
CCCTTGGGCCAATGCATAAAGAAAGGCACGCGGTGCCCGCCCTCATAAGGCGAGCCTTTGTTTCCGCGCATCCCGGCATTGTGAACCTCTGCCCCCGATGCAGTGCCGTTATCGGTAGTGAAGATGAAAATTGTATTGCGGGCGAGTCCAGTTGCTTCCAGATGCTTGCGCAACTTGCCAATGTTCTCGTCGATGTTCTCGATCATTCCGTAAAAGCCCGGCTCCTTAAGCCCCTTCACATTCGCGTAGTGTGCGGCGTTCTGCTCGGGAGCCCACATCGGCCCGTGTGGCGCATTGGTCGGGATGTAGCAAAAGAAAGGCTGCTTGCGGCGGGCCGAATCGTCGATGAAATTTCGGGCGTTGGCGAAGAATACATCGGTGCAAAATCCGCTGTACTTTTGCAACTTGCCGTTATGCAGGTAGGTGTCGTCAAAGTAGTCGTTGCCGAAGTGATCCGGGGTCTGCCAGATACCGCCGCCCCCAATCACCAGAGTCTCGTCAAAGCCGCGATCCTGCGGCCGGGAGGGGTAGTTATCCCCCAGATGCCACTTGCCAAAGATGCCCGTGCGATAGCCACCGGCATGAAGTATTTCGGGCAGCGTAACCTCATCGTGATGCAGAATGCTGCGGCCCTGAATGATATTCGGCCGCTCCTGCTGCGCCAGCAGTGGCACTGCAACAGCCATGAAACTTCGTCGGGAGAGAGACATTGACGTTCATCCTATCCAATCCAGCTCAAGCGGCTTGCGGTTCACTTGGTCGACACGCGTCAACTTCTCCTGACAGGGAATGGCTGGCTTCTTCGAGACGCAACAATCTCTCTTCAGTTGAGTTCGGGTGCGAGAGTTGAGAAAGTATATCGATGAACCGAAATCGTGCGATCGAAGCGTTGCGGCGGGCAATCGAGGCAGTCCAAAGGGTGATGGAGCTTGAGGCGACTGCGCCTTTTCAGAACGATTGCCGTAAGTTGCTGGTGCAGTTGAAGCAGCGCTTGGCCCGTTTTGAGCGTTTCCCGGAAGGTCTGAAGCTAAAAGATCTCACCTCTGAGTTAGCCAGACATGAGGAATGGTTGGAAGATCGGTAGTGGTGGAAGCGGCCAGAAACATCGGTTCAATCTTCATGTCAGTTCTACCCATGGACATAGAGGATGAACTGCCGCACTCTTTCTCCTTGGAAAGCACAAAGGCTTTAGAGAGCGAGAACTACTCTGTCGTGCGCGTCTTCTACGCAACCGACCGTGCGGCAGAGACAAATGACGATGGCAAGCTCGCCTATGACGGGGGCCGGTCCCCCGGTGGCGCTTTAAATTATGGCGAGTGTCTGATCAGTATTCCAAAGGTCAGAAAGCTAGGCGAATTGTCCTCGCCTTCCATCTGGAGACTGGAATTCCGCCCAAACCCGAATAAACATATTGTGCTTCTTGAAACTATCAGCAAAGAGGAAGCCGACTACCTGAAGCTGGTGCGTGAGGCAGTCGAGAAATCGCCGGACCGGGAAGCCTTTGTGTTCATCCACGGCTACAACGTGGCCTTCGTCGATGCCGCCCGGCGCACAGGACAGATGGCCTACGATTTGCAGTTCAAGGGTGCCCCCATTTTCTACAGTTGGCCGTCCAATGACAAGACGAAGGATTACCCCAAAGATGAGGCCGATGTCGCTTGGTCCGCGCCGCATCTCGAGCGCTTCTTGAATCTTCTCGGCTCCCAGAGCGGGGCCGCCAGAATCCACATCATCGCCCACAGCATGGGCAATCGCGCCGCCTGTGAGGCCTTGAAGGGCCTCAGCCGCAATCCAATTCCGGGGCTCGAATTCCGCCACGTGATCCTGGCCGCCCCCGACATTGATGCCGATACCTTTGCCGAGCTATCCGCTGCGCTGAAAACAATCTCACATCGCTTGACCCTCTATGCCTCGTCGAACGACAAGGCGCTCTGGGCTTCAAAGACCCTGCACGGCAATCCGCGAGCGGGGCAGGCTGGCGACCAGATTGTAATTGTTACCGATGTAGATACGATTGACGCTTCGGCCATCAGTACCGATTTTCTGGCTCACTCTTACTTCAGCGACAGTTGGCCGCTATTGGCGGATATCCAGTCATTGCTCAATGACGATAAACCGCCTGAGTCACGCTTTGGTCTTCTGGAAGTGAAGAAGCCAAATGGCCGCTACTTTGCGTTTCAAGCAAACTAGCTAAACTTTCCCCCGGCAAAGAGAGTCAGGCCTTCTGAATCCGGATCGCCATCAACCAGGCTTAGTTCCAGGATTGATAACACGCAACGCAGGTTCACAACAATTTCAAAAAAATCTTACTGCGTCTAAATCACTCATCCCAAATCCTTTAGCCGCCAGCCCGACGCGAGCCCCGCCAAAGCCAGATCATCCTCACCGCAAACTAACAAGCCGAGGTGACCAAACATGACAACGAACTTTGAACCGAGGCATTTGGGCGAAAGACTGAAACAAGATCCCCAAACGATAAGCCCCGTAAGCTGGGCCAGCCAGGCCCTGAACTTTATAGCGGACCCGCAACAAGCCGAGGTCCTCAACTCGTCTTACCGCCGCGTCCTCGTCAACTGTTGCCGCCAGTGGGGCAAGTCCACCACGGCTGCCGTGCGAGCCTTGCACCACGCCCTCCACAACCCGAATTCCGAAACCATACTGATCGCCCCAGGCCTCCGCCAATCCGCAGAGCTTCTGCGCAAAATCACAAATCTGTCACCCGAACCAATCACAAAATCCGACGGCACCAACCGCCATTCGCTGCAGTTCCCCAACGGTGCCCGCATCCTTGCCCTGCCCGCTAATCGCGACAAGATCCGTGGCTTCTCCAAAGTCTCGCTCCTGATCATCGACGAAGCCGCCTGGGTCCCGAGCTCTCTCTACTTTGCCGTGCGCCCCTTCCTCGCCGCCGCCCCCGATGCGAGCCTCCTCGTCATGTCCACTCCCAACGGCGACATCGGTTTCTTCCACCAAAGCTGGGTCAGCAATCAGCCCTGGCACCGCATCACCGTTAAGGCCACAGACTGTCCCCGCATCAGCCCTGAATTCCTCGCAGAAGAACAAGCCACACTATCGGAACAATTCTTCCGGCAAGAATACCTGTGCGAATTCCTCTCCCACAACCGCGCCGTCTTCAGCGGCGAACTGATCGAAAACTGGTTCCACTTCACAACTCAGAACGGCACAAAACCGGTGCACTTCGAGCTATGATCCACACCAAAATCCCCCAAGCCATCCTCGGCCTCGACCTCGGCCAGGCCGAAGACCCCAGCGCCATGGCTCTGCTCCTCAACATCAACCAGACCATCTCCCCCCACCGCTGGATCGACTCGACCCACCCCTGCCACAACACCTGGCAACTCACCTCGACAAAGGTCTTCCCGCTCGGCACTGCCTACACCGTCCTGGCCCAACAAATCCACCAGACCCTCCAGCGCTTCAAACAACACCACCCCGCCACACCGATCACCCTGCTAGCCGACGCAACAGGCATCGGCCGGCCCACGCTCGAGATCCTCTACAAAGAACTCACTTCGAGAGGCGGCCAACCCAAAGCCCGGCTCGAAGGAATCGTCTTCACCGCCGGCGCGACCCACAGCAAGACCGGGCATCCTGCCTTGCCA
>JAPKYY010000385.1 GCA_026394095.1 Acidobacteriota bacterium
TCGACGAATCAAAACTCACCAAGGGTCTGATCTGGACCGGCAGCGACGACGGCCTCGTCTACCTCACCCGCGATGGCGGCAAGAACTGGATCAACACAACCCCCAAAGACATCATGCCTGAGTGGATCCAGATCAACTCGATCGAAGCCTCCCCGCACGATCCAGCCAAGGCCTTCTTCGCCGGCACCATGTATAAGAGCGACGACTTCCGCCCCTATCTCTACCGCACCAACGACTACGGTAAGACCTGGAAGAAGATCGTAAACGGTATCAACTCTGACGCCTTCACGCGTGTAATCCGCGAAGACCCCAACCGCAAAGGCCTCCTCGTCGCCGGAACAGAAACCGGCCTTTATGTTTCATTCGATGATGGCGACAACTGGAAGCCCTTCCAGCTCAACCTCCCCGTTGTCCCCATCACCGACCTCGCCTTCCACAAGCGCGAAAAAGATCTCGTCATCGCGACGCAAGGCCGCTCCTTCTGGGTCTTCGACGAACTGCCGCTCCTCTACCAGATGACCTCTGGCCTCCCCACCGAAGACCTCTACGTCTACGCACCAAAGCCCAACTACCGCTACGCCGGTAGCAGCGCAAACCTCGAAGGCCTGCGCGCACCCACCGGCGGCCAGAACCCGCCTGAAGGCATCACCATTCCCTACCGGCTCAAAGCCAAAACCGATGTCTCCATCGAAATCCTCGACGCAGAAGGCAAGCTGGTCCAGAAGTATGCAACCGCACCTGGCGAAGCCGGCCTCAACCGCTTCGTCTGGGATCTCCGCTATCCAGATTCAACCAGCTTCCCCGGCATGATCTATTGGGCTGCCAACTCCAGAGGCCCCCGCGCTGTCCCCGGCAAATATACCGCCCGCGTCACAGCAGGCGGAAAAACCCAAACACAACCCTTTGAACTCCTCCGCGACCCACGCATGGAAAGCACCGTTGCCGACCTGCAAAAGCAACTCGACCTTTCCCTGCAACTCCGCGACAAGATCACCCAGGCTAACGACGCCGTGATCCAGATCCGCGATGCCCGCAAGCAGGTCGACGACCTGGTAGCCAAGGCCGCAAAACTGCCCTCAGCCAAAGCCGCCGTCGAAGCAGGCAAAAAGCTCAGCGCCAGCCTCCTCGAAGTCGAGCAGGAACTCTACCAGGTAAAAAACCGCAGCAACCAGGATCCCCTCAACTACCCAATCAAGCTGAACAATAAACTGGCTTCCCTTCTCGGCACAGTCCAGAATTCAGACACAGCTCCTACGGCCCAATCGAACCAGGTCTTTGAAGACCTTGCCACAAAAACCAACAGCCAACTCCGCAAGCTCGAAGGTCTCCTCAAAACCGATCTGGTCACCTTCAACAAGACGGTCCGCGAAGCCGATGTCCCAGCAGTGATTCTAAAGTAGAGGCCACACGGGCCTCAAACTAGCGGGCTCAGGTAAAGCCGCCGCGAGCCCCGCAACCTCCACCCATCGCGTTGCTCGAACCGCCGCTCACGCTCATGCAGCAAACAGACAATTCCTTCTTTGCCACAACACTTCCGCAACGAGGGCAATCCGTCGGCGCTTCTGCTTCCCGCATCGGGCGAATCTTCTCAAACGCGCTGCCGCACTCTTTGCAGCGGTACTCATAAATAGGCATATATTCCTATTTTAGCGTTTGAATCTTCAAGTTGCGAAACTCCACCACTCCATCGTGAATCTGCAACGCAATTGGCGACTTCCGCACGGCCTGCTTCCGCAGCATAAACCGCGATTGCCGCGTACTCCCTTCAAAAGACTTCTCCGCCGCCTCGCTATCCAGATCCACATCCACAACCTTTGCCCCGTCCAGCCAGTGCTCCACATGCAAGCCTCTGGCTACAATCCGCGACTGATGCCACACCTTGGCAAGTGCAGGCCCCTTCTTGGCAGGTGCAACATAGTCATAAAGCGCACCAGCCGAATGCCGCACCGTCGACAAGGCATCCGGATTCGTCACGTCATCAGTGATCTGATACTCAAGTCCAACAGGTTCAATGCGACGGGTGGATTCGCCATAAGTCTGTATGCGGTATTTCACGCCGGAATTCGCTCCAGCCTCAGCCCGCCACTCAAACGTGAAGTCAAAATCCTCAAACGACTCTTTGGTCAACAGGTAAACTTCCTTGCCCTGCCCGGGCGTCGCTACAAGCATCCCGTCACGAGCCACCCACGACGGCGCAGGCGGTGCCGCTTCACGGCTCCACATCCAGCCGTCCAAAGTCTTGCCATCAAACAGATCACGCGATCCAGCCTGTGCCATCAATGCAGCAAAAACGAAAACAGTGGTCATCATAGGAGATCTCAATAGCCTACCAACGGAGTCTTCTTGAGCCACTGGTCACTCGTCAACTGGTCCAGAGCAAAAGCAGCAGCATCAGCCCGCGAGATCGAAGAAATCGTAACCCCCTCTAACTGATCCAGCGCACGAAGCCGTCCACCCAAAGGCCCATTCGTAAACGCAGCCGGCCGCACAATAATCCAGTCGAGCTTACTCGCCCGAATCAACTGCTCCTGCACATCCTTATTCGCATAAATCTTCTTCGTGAACAATGGATAGACAATCCAGTCGTAAATCCATCCCCCGTGCCCTTTGCTATCCCCGGCCCCAATCCCGGTGATTGCAACCAGTCTCCGCACACCGGCTTTCTCCATAGCAGCAATAAGTATCCGAGTTGTGTCGGCAAAGAACCCACTCTGACGTGAGCCCAAAGCATAGATCACAGCGTCACACCCCACCAGCGCTCGCTCAACAGCAGCCGCATCCAAAGCATTCCCAGGCATCACCTCCAGGCAGTGATGCTCCAACTGGAACTTCTCAGCGTCCCGGACAAGTACTCGAATCCCAAACTCCAATTCAAGCCCTTGAGACACGATGAGACGCCCAAGACTGCCAGTCCCGCCAAGAACAAGTATCTTCATGGAGGCTCCTCTCCCCAATCTACACCCTTACTCATTCAACGGTCGGCAACAGTACTCTGCGGGTGATACAAATGCCAGTCAAACCAGTAGTCCTTCACAATCTTGAGTGGAGCAAGACACTTGCCAACAAGCGCTCCACTTACCGCACAACCTTGAAAATTCCACTCCCCACCCGTCTCGCTATCGACAATCAATCCGCCACCAATTTCTTCCTTCCGGTAGAACTCAGGCACCACCGCACTCCCAGGCAGTTCGGCAAAGAAAGCGCGCAACGATTTCCCGTCCAGCCCCACAACAAGCACAATTGCCTCCCCACCCACGCGATCCTGAATCAACTTCTCTGATAGCACCCGCTCATGCCGGTAAGCCCGGCTAGCCCCTGAAGCCTCCACACCCACTACCAACTCCCGTGCCCCCAAACCAGTTTTTGAAGTATCCACTACTGTCCGCTCCTTCTTCATCTTGGTTTCCCAATCCTTGGCCGCATATTGGCTTGCATACTTGCCCACCGACAACAACACCATCCCCCGCGGA
>JAPKYY010000516.1 GCA_026394095.1 Acidobacteriota bacterium
AGGCTATGAATTGGCCTGCGCAAGCGGCTACAACCTCGACTATCAAATCGCCGCCCGCACCTGGTTGCTCGGACGCAATCTTTTGGCCATGCAGGCCGCAGACATCCTTTCCGCCTATCGCTACCTCAAACAGGCCTCCCCATCTACAGAGGTCTATCTCGTGGGCAAGGGCAAGTTTGGTCCTGCGGCAATCCTGGCTGCCGCCCTTGAGCCAGGCTTCAGGCGCATTTTGCTGGAATCATCGGTGATCTCATTTGCCTCGATCCTTGAGTCCCCCTTGCAGTCCGGGAATGAAAACGCAATCGTCCCTGGACTTCTCTCCCACTTCGATTTACCGGATTTAGTCACGATGCTCGGGACTCGCAGCCTCTTCTGGGTCTCAAACACCAATGCTTCCCGAGCCCAAACATCCGCTTTATCTCCCACGCTTTCTTTCAGCCTGCGTGGGGAAGGCTGGTCGCTCCAAAGAACTGCCAAATCGTTTTTATCCGGGAAATAATTATTAAGCAAGTTTAAAAACGGGCGATAAGCTTCGTAGTGATAGTAAGCACTCCAGAGGCCGAGATTCTAGCACTTCCATTCAACCTGGACTCGTATGGAAACGTTGTCGACTTTGATCTCATCCTCCAATCGGGTATCGGTGGCCTCCTCAATCTGAAGTATTGGCTGGATTCCTATCATCGATCTTCTTCCCCGGCACACTCTACTATGTGGGCTGATAGCCGCGACGCGATCGCTGCTGCCCGAAGTGGTATGGAGGCTGCTTTCGGCAACCTGGGCAATGACTTCGAAAAACTGCTGGTGGCAAACAAAGAGTGCCTCGAGAAGGCGCGGCAAGGTTCTGCCGCTTGTGTCATGGCCACTTCCGGCAAGCCAGGTGAATCTGAGGGTGTCTTCCTGCGAGCCGCAAAGCTATGTGACTCCGCACTCCGCTTCAGCGAGCAAACGCAAGAACACGCAGCCCAGATTCGAAGTGGTCTGGCCGACCTTGAGAAACTTTCCCGGCAGATCCACTCGATGGAGAACCTGGTTCAAGAACAACTGCGTCCCGCAGAGGTCGTTCAAGTTTTGCTGCGAATCGAGAGCGCACGGCTGGACGAGACAACCCGTGCTCCACTTGAATCTCTTGGCGTAGAAATCAGCCGTGTCTGCGCAAGCATGACCAAAACCCTGTCAGAAGAATTTGCCCTGTTGCATCAGATCCATGCAACGGTTCTTGAGATCGTTGCCTTTGTGCGCAAGCTGGAGGCCAGCAAAGAGCAGGCAGACCGCCGCCGTGCAGAGCTATCCAAAGAAATGGACGAACTCCGCCGCCGCGGCTTCATCCAGGCAGAACGGGATCAGCTTCTTGCTGAGGTCGCCGTTGGTCTCGATCGCACAATCGCCCGCGTCATCGAGGCCATGCAGTTTCAGGACATCGTCGGCCAACGTTGGGAACACGTGCAGCTTGGTTTCTCCAGCCTGGCTCAGTCTCCTGCCGAAAGCCCGGACACCGCCTGGAACTCGCTCCTCCAGCATGCACAACTTGTGGAAGCCAACGCTGAGATGTCCAATGCCCTCGGCCAGATCGAAGATAGCCTCCAGGCCGTTGCAGAGGTTGAGATCCAGCTGCTTGAGCAATTGAAGCAAAGTCAGTCTGACAAGGGCCGCAGTCAGATGAATGCCCACATCAAGAACATATTGACTGAGGTTTGGGAACTCGTCAAAAGCAACGAAAACGAGATGCAGTCGATCGATTCCCTCATCTCACCCCTGGCCATGATTGCCGGAAAGATGGGCGGCGACATCGGCAATGTTTCACACCAGATGCGCCTGATCGCCCTCAACGCCCAAATCCAGGTTTCCCATTTCGGCGCTGGCACGGGGCTTGAAGTACTCGCCGAAGCCTTGCGCAGAATTGCAGAAGAGATCAGCGCCAGCGGCGAAACTCTCAGCCGGCATTCGATCAGTATCCAGAATGAGGCCGTCAGCTTGCGGGACTGTTTTGGAATTCTCCGCCAACAATCCCAAGTCATATCTGAGGAGTGTCACCGGGATTTTAAACCGGCTCTCGTGCTCTTTGAATATCAGGAACAATGCTGCATGGCAATGCTTGGCAAGGCCGTCGATGGGGTAACTCAGCTCGGCACTGCTCGTGAGTCCATGCGTCAGCAGCTTGAGCGATGCCAGGTCCCTCTGGAGCAACTGAAAGAAATTGCTCACACTTGCGGAGAGTTTGTAGATAAGTACTATCGCGAGGATCAACGCGCGATGGCGCTGATTCGCAAAAGAAAGCTAACTGACGGAGCCCTCAATGGCGAAGCATCTCGCTACACCATGGCTTCTGAAAACGAAGTACTTCTCCGCGTTGCTGGGAAATCAATTCCGGATTCCGAAATTCCAAAACAAAATTCGGGCGAGCTGGATTTGTTCTAAAGGAGTTCTGCAAACACGATGTCCAAGCGGATCATAACAGTCGATGACGCGCAAACCATGCGCCGCCTGGTTGGCTACACCTTGCGTGGTGTCGGTCATGATGTCATCGAAGCTCTAGACGGTGTCGATGCCTTGCGGGTACTCGAAAAGCAGGATGTAGATCTTGTGATCACCGACGTCAACATGCCCAACATGGATGGTCTTGAGTTGGTGAGGCGTCTGCGCGCCCTTCCAAAGTTTCAATCCACTCCCATCCTGCTGCTGACAACTGAGTCCGATCCCGAAAAGAAGAAACAGGGCAAGGCGGCTGGCGCCACTGGGTGGATCACCAAGCCCTTTCAGCCCGATCAGTTGGTTGCCGCAGTAGCAAAGGTAACAGGTTTATGAACGACGACATGCAGCGACAGTTGATACAGGATTTGGTCATCGAAAGCCTGGAGGGCCTTGACTCCTTTGATGCCGAGATGCTCGCACTCGAAGGCAGTGACGGAAAGGCCCAGGACCATCTCAAACTCGCCTTTCGCATGATGCACACGGTCAAGGGTTCCAGCGGTTGCCTCGGTTTTGAGACGATCGAAAAGGTTGCCCACTCTGGAGAGAACCTCCTCAGTCTCTTGCGCGATGAAGTGATCCCGGTCAGCCAGCCTGTCATCTCTGGTCTCCTGCGTTGTTCGGATGCTTTGCGAGATATGGTCCATTGCCTTGAGGTCGGCGCGGCACCGGAAACCATACCCCATTCCGATTTGCTTCAGCTCCTCGACAGCCTGCAGCGTGCAGATGCAAACGACCCTGTTGCCGGCCCAACTTCGCCGGCAACAAGTGCCTCAAGCCAGGCGCAACCTGGATGGGGACTTTTTGAAGAAGAGCCACTTCCGTCTGCTATTCCGGCAGCGGTCTCATCGGAATCTATACCCGAAGAGCTTCCTGTTGCCGTGCAAAATCTCTCCTCTGCCGACAATGCAAACGAGAATCCCGGCGAGGAGATCCCAGGCAAACTCGGGCCCAACAATGCCACCGGCGCCCCACGCGCCAGTGAATCTGCCATTCGTGTTGAAGTTGCGCAGATTGACCGCCTGATGAATCTCGTCGGAGAGCTTGTGCTCGCGCGAAACCGTATCCTTCAGTTAACCGGCGCCATGTCCGATCCTGCCCTCAACGGGCCGGTCCAACGTGTCAATCTCATCACCACAGAACTCCAGGCGAGCGTAATGAAAACCCGCATGCAAACGGTGCAGACAGTCTGGTCGAAGTTTCCGCGACTGGTGAGAGACCTCTCCCATGATTTAGGGAAAAAGGTAGTTCTCACCATGGAAGGTCAGGATACTGAGCTCGACCGCACGGTGATCGAAGCCATTCGCGACCCTCTCACCCACATCGTCCGCAATTCGATCGATCATGGGCTTGAGCTCCCCGCAGCCCGGCTTGCTTCAAACAAGAATGAAACCGGCCAACTCCGTCTTACTGCCTTCCATGAAGGAGGCCAGGTTGTCCTTGAAATTGCCGACGATGGCCGGGGCATTGATCCTGCAAGGGTCTCTAAGAAAGCCATCGAACGCGGTTTGATCAGTGCTGACGATGCTGCTCGGCTCTCCGAGCGAGAGATCTTGAACCTCATCTTCCAGGCTGGTTTCTCCACCGCCGAAAAGGTGACAAATCTCTCCGGCCGCGGCGTGGGTATGGACGTGGTGCGCTCGAATGTAGAAAAAATCGGCGGCACCGTAGAGATCAACAGCTCGGTTGGTGAAGGCACGACGATTCAGATCCGCATTCCGCTTACTCTAGCCATCATTCCCGCTTTGTTGGTGGGTTGCGGTGGCAATCGTTTTGCAATCCCGCAGGCCAGTCTGCTCGAACTGGTTCGACTGGATCCTTCAAATTCAACGCGCTCGATCGAATGGGTGGATGCCGCTCCCGTCCTTCGTCTCAGAGGTAAGCTACTGGCCCTGCTCGATCTCGGCCAGGCCCTGGGACTTCGCTCTCAACCACCGGCCGAAGATGCTTTTGTTGTGGTGGTCGAAGCCGGTGGCCGCAAATTTGGTGTGCTTGTCGATTCTGTTCTCGATACAGAAGAAATTGTAGTCAAGCCGTTGCATCGCCTGCTCAAGAGCCTGGGCGTGTATGCCGGGGCCACCATTCTCGGAGATGGCCAGGTTGCTCTCATTCTCGACATCGCCGGCCTTGCCAAACGCAATGGTATGAGCGCAACGCGCAAGCTTGTTGAGGCCGAGTCTACTCAAGGGCAAACCGTAGTCGATGATGGGGCCAAATCCTTGCGCCTTCTCATGACTCGCGTGGCTCAGAATCGAGTCGCCTTCCCACTCGAAGAAGTAACTCGAATCGAAGAAATTCCGGCCAACTCTGTAGAGCGCTCTGGTCCTCGCGAGGTGCTGCAGTACCGGGGCCGGATTATGCCGCTCGTCAGAATTGGCGATTGCCTCGGCGAGCTCCGTTCCACTCACCCCCCGGATTTGATCCACGTCGTCGTCTGCCAGCTTCGTGGTACGCAGGCGGGCCTCATTATTGATCAGATTGAAGACATCTTCGAAGAAAGAGTCAAGATCGAACGCTTTGGCAACGAGCGCTGTGTCGCCGGCTCGCTGGTAGCTGGAGGCAAAATTGCCGATCTGCTCGACCTCGAACGGATCGCCGAATTCGCTGGCTTTGAGAGGAGACCGTAATGACGCAATACTGTACTTTCTATCTTGCCAACAAGCACTACGCTCTGCCCATGATGGATGTCCAGGAGGTCATGCTCCAGCAGGAACTCACCCCCGTGCCGCTTGGCTCGTCAGTGGTCCGTGGCCTCATGAATCTGCGCGGCAACATTGTTTTGAGCATTGACATGCGGCGCAGGCTCCGCCTTCCGGACAGTTCCCCAGACCAGGAATCTGTTCAGATCATCACCCAGGGCCCGTCGGGACTGGTGGGCTGGATGGTCGATCAGATGGGTGAAGTTGCAGAACTCGATCCCGCTTGCAGCGAAATGCCACCTGGAACTGTATCTGCTGCCAGCCGTGAAGTATTGCAGTCTGTATTCCAACTTGAGACCGGTTTGCTTTTGGTGCTGGATGCCCAGAAAGTTCTCGAAATGGATCACGACCGTCCTGAAATTACACAAGAAGGGGTACGCGAGCTCGCCTGAGCCTACTCGTACCAAAAAGCAGTCCGGCAAAACGCGATCTGTCGTGATCCCCATAGACCGGCTCGAATCCGACCAATTGAGCGCAATGGAGAATTTGCAATGAACCCTGTTTCTTTTGAATCCACCCCCCCAGCCGGCTTCCAGCCTGGAATGCCCGCCCTTCCCCAATCCACCCCGTCATCGCAGCCCAGCCTGCTTGAAGATATCGAAGTCCTTCAGAGCGCTTTTGATGGATTGGGCACCAGCATCTTTCTTGCCGATCGTGACCTCAACCTCATTTACATGAACCGCCGTGCCAAAGCCGTGCTCGGCAGCATGGAAGCAGACATCAAAGCCGCCTTTCATCTCGGCGTTGACGAGCTGATTGGGCAATCCCTTGATATTTTCCATGGCACTCGTGCCGCGCAAATTCGGGCTCGTCTCAGTGATGTCCGCAATCTGCCGATCCGTTCCGAAATCCGGATCGGATCGCGAATCCTCGATTTGAATGTCAATGCTGTGGTCAAGCCAACCGGTGAGTACGCGGCCATGGTCGTCAACTGGGAAGACATCACAGAAACCAAACGGCTAGCTACTGATGTAGAGCGCATGCGTCAAATGGTCGAAAACGCGCCTATCAACATCATGCGTGCCAATACCGACCTGGTGATGGAATACATGAATCAGGCCAGCATTGCAACCTTGCGCAAGCTCCAGCACCTTCTCCCAATTCAGGTCGATGACATTATCGGCAAGTCGATTGACATTTTCCACAAGAATCCCGAGCACCAGCGAAAGCTACTGGCAGACCCGAAGAATCTCCCTTACAGAGCCAAATTTAAGCTCGGGCCGGAAACTCTTTCTCTCCTCGTCAGCGCCATCGTAGACGGAAAAGGTGTCTATCTTGGCCCCATGGTTACCTGGGAAGTCATCACAACCGAAGTAGCCAACGAGGCCAGACAGGCCGAGATTATGGAACAACTCGCGCTTACGGCCAGCTCCGTCATGGAAAACTCCAATTCGCTGAATAACATCAGCCAGCAAATGACCGGCAATGCTGAAGAGACCGCCACTCAGGCAGGAATTGTTTCGGCCGCAAGCGAGGAAGTTTCCAAAAACGTCGAAGTCGTCTCTACTGGCGCTCAACAAATGCTCACTTCCATCCGGGAGATCGCCAAGAGTGCTAACGAAGCAGCACGAGTTGCCAAGAATGCAGTGGGTGTGGCTGAGAACACCAATACCACCATCAGCAAACTGGGCGAGTCCAGCATCGAAATTGGTAAGGTGATCAAGGTCATCACAACGATTGCGCAACAAACCAACCTGCTTGCGCTCAACGCCACAATCGAGGCTGCACGAGCTGGTGAAGCAGGCAAGGGTTTTGCTGTCGTCGCCAACGAAGTCAAAGAACTGGCTAAAGAAACCGCCAAGGCTACAGAAGAGATTGGACGCAAAATTGACATGATTCAGGGTGATACCCGGTCAGCTGTAACCGCAATTGCTGAAG
>JAPKYY010000237.1 GCA_026394095.1 Acidobacteriota bacterium
TCCTGGATCAGCTGAAGAGCCTTGAAGGGATCAGTCTGGTGGGTCCACTGGCCCGGGAATTCGCTCGAGGCAATGAGGTAGTCGACGTGCGGCAGCACTCGTTCAAAGCCCGTATAAATGGTGTCGACGTCGACCGTAACCAGGATTCCGTTTTCGTGGGCGATGCGGGCGGCTTTTTCCATCGCGGGCGTGTCGTGGCCGTCGATATGAAGCAGGCGAGCGCTGGTAATCATCGACTCTTCGATTTCGCCTGGATCGAGGCGAAGGCAATCGGGGCGTTGCCAGAAGACGGTACGCTCACCGGTAGACTGATCGATGATGATGTAGGCGCTCTGGTTGGGGCAGCCCTTGCGCTGTTGGACGTGGTCGAGGTTGATTCCTGAGCCAAGCAGGCTTTCCATCTGAACGCGGCCGCGTTCGTCATCGCCAATGGTGCCGATGTATTTGGTGCGCAATCCAAGATTGGCGCAAGTGACCATAGCGCTGGCAACCTGACCACCCGGACTCAGGATTTCCTGGCTGAAGGGGCCTTTACCGGCGTAGGAAGGGAAGTGGGGGACGATGATGAGGGTGTCGGTGGCATTGAGCCCAATACCAACGACGTCAAACTCGGACATCTCTACAGGTTACAGCTACTTTTGCGGCGGCATCCGGTAAACGTAAATTTTGTGGTTGCGCTTGAAGGCGTCTACCTTCTCTTCAGCCTGAGCTTTCCAGCCCTCAATTTCGTAATCGTGGGAGATGACACGAGCACCGGGCTTCAGCATTTTCTCAAGCTTGGGCTTGAGAGTATTGTTGCTATCGCGCATCAGGTAGAGAATCACAACGTCGGCGTCGCTTAAATCCGCATCAAAAACATCCCCATGTACGACACTTGCATTTGCAGACAAACCGAGGCGCTTGATTTCTTCCTGACTGGACTTTACCAGGCGATTGGAAAGTTCAATGCCTACCGCTTTGGCTTCGTATTTTTGAGCGGCCGCAATTACAACACGTCCGTCGCCGCTGCCGAGGTCATACAGTTTTTCGCCGGGCTTGATCTTGGCCAGCTCCAGCATGCGCTCGACAATCTGGTGGGGGCTTGGGACATAAGGTGCCAGTTGATTGGGATGAAAATCAGGTTTCTGGGCGAGCATCAGACCGGTGCTTACAAAGAGCACACCCAGAAAATTCGGCATCGTTTTCATTGAATTACAGCAACTCCTGCTCTTTTGGCTTGTCGGGCCTTCCCGATTTTCTGAACCATTTCCGATACCGCAAACCAGAGATCGCGTGGCCGGGAGATCGTATATTCCACACCGCGAAAGTGCTTCACGGCATGGCCGATTGAATCGCGCCAGGGAATTTGTTGCGGATAAAGGTTGTAGTTCAGGTAAAACACAGGGTAGTCCACGGCTCCGACACTGCGCAACGTCTCCTGAGGCACATTCTGCTCAAGCAAAACCTTCGGCCCGGCGAATATCAAGGCGTCTGGCACCTCGCTTCCGCCAAGTTCCTTCTGCAGCAGTTCACTCAGAAACTCAGTTTCAGAATTTTTGACCGCCAATTTCTTGAGGTCGACCGTTCCTAATTTGAGTTCGCGCAGGGCCTCGCCGATTTTCGGGAAATCGATCCGGTCGGCATTTTCCTGCTTGTATAGAATCTTCTGGTCCTGCATGTTGAAGGCGACTAGTGAGAATTTTCCGATTCTCGGGTCGCGGCTGATCGTGCGCAATATGCTTACTAATGCCGACGTGTCCACAGGCTGCAAGGTTGCGGACCGTGTGCGCTGCGGGGCAAAATTGATCAGCACCTTAACGTTGAGCTGAGTTTCATTCGGGTTTCGCGATACCGGCGGCTCTTCGTGGAACTGTTCAAACTGGCTTGGCTCTACCGTATCGGCCGGCTCGTTCATCTCCATCTGCTTGTCTTTGGCCGGGAGGGATGCCTCGACTTTCCAGACATGCGAGCAAACACGTTCGGCCCGGTCGCGCATCAGCCATTCCACCTGGTACTTGCCTTCGCCAATATCAAAGCCACCCTGCAGGAAGGCTTCACCTTTGGCTTCTTCGTCGAGCTCTGGCACCTTGACGCGCTGGATGAAATAACGATCCGCCTCGGGCTTGCCCTCCGGCCGTACTCGAAAAACGATCGTGAGCAGGTTCTCAGACCCGGCGAGTTCCCGCATTGGCACGGAAACTTCAAAAC
>JAPKYY010000633.1 GCA_026394095.1 Acidobacteriota bacterium
GTCCAGGCGTTGCTGGTGCCAACGGAAGGCGTTCAAGTGATTGGCCTCGACTTTGATGCCTCCTACCTTCCAGCAAGAATGGTTGGCGGAGACTTCTATCAGTTCCTGCCAGTCGAGGGCGGCGGGGCAATAGTCGTTGTGGGCGATGTCAGTGGCAAGGGCCTGAAAGCGGCGATGCTGGTGTCCCTGGCTGTCGGAATTCTGCGCAACGAGAAGTCGACTTCGCCAGCGGCGATCCTTTCCGCTTTGAATGCCGGAATCGTGGGACGAACCGGAGGCGGCTTCATCACCTGTTGTTGCGCCAGATTCGACCCTGACGGAACAGTGACAATTGCCAATGCGGGACATCTTTCCCCGTATTGCGACGGCGCGGAACTTGAGGTTGAGGCGGGGCTTCCGCTCGGCGTCGTGGAGGATACAACCTATATGGAGACGAAGGCAAGTGGCGTTCAGTTCGCATTTGTATCCGACGGCGTGGTGGAAGCGGAGAATGCGCAACGTGAGTTGTTTGGCTTTGCGCGCATGCTTGGTATCAGCAATCACTCAGCTCAGGAGATTGCCGACGCCGCCAAGGCCTGGGGCCAGACCGACGACATCACCGTGGTGACGGTGCGGAGGAATGTATGAAGACTATCTCTATACTGCTCTTTATGTCCCTCAGCCTTGCGGCTCAAAGTGTGAGCCTCGAAGGAACGTGGAAGTGGTTTGAGGGTGACGACACTCGTTTCGCCGCTAAAGATTGGAACGATTCCGCTTGGCTAACAACAAGCCTTCCGCGGCGCGATCAGGTGCCAACCGGAGTCTATTGGTTTCGAAGGCAGGCCGTCGGGCCGCCCAGCACCGGCTCACTCGCTTTGACGGTGGGCTCCTACAACTTCTGCGGAGAGGCCTTCGTAAATGGTGTACTCGTCGGTCGCATTCCCTGCCAGCCTGGGGAGGACCCGCCGTTCTTCGTGCCCCGCGTTTATTCCATTCCGGAAGGCCTAATCAAGCCGGGCGAAAAGTTTGTAGTTGCCCTGCGAGGAGAGCAACGCTTTGCACTCTGGGGTAATGCTTCGTTCCTTCTCGACGAGGGGCCCTACCTGTTGGCAAGTCTCCCTCTTGCCGAAGATTCTGCCCGCGCAGCGTTGGGCCGCCTGCAACGCAACTCATCCTCCTTCATCGTCTTCACATGGACTGCATTCGGCATCAGTTGCTTACTGCTCGTTCTATGGGCCACCAATCCGTCCCGGCGAGAGTTGCTTTGGTTCGGACTATTTCAAATTTGCATCTTCGCCTTCAGCGGCTCTCAGTTGTGGTTCGTCTACGAAGGGAATGTACCTTTAGTGCTCTTCACGTGGTCCATTCCGGCCGCCTTCTTGTTCATAACAGCCGCAACCCACGTGGTCCTTTTCAATGTCGAGATGTCGTTGGGCTGGTGGTTCGCAGCAGTTGTGCTCACCCTGGGCTCCCGAATCGTGTTGCCGGGTTTTGCCTGGCAAGTTCCTCCACTGTTGTTGATTCTTGTTTGGGCTGTGGGGCGGCTTCGAAGCCCGCAGTTGCCAGACCGGATCTTTGCCCTTGCGGTATTGATCTATTCCATCGCCGGCATGAATAGCGCTTTCAGCCGCACGCTGCCCGGCCTGTGGCCGATTCCGGGTGTGTTCTGGGTGGGACCCTTCATGGTTGTAACGATCTCGGCCGTCAATGCTGTGCTTTCTTCGGCAATGCTTGTACTGTTGATTTTGCGACTTGGTGAAGACCGGCGCGAGAAACAACGACTGGCCGGAGAGATGGCCGCTGCGGCGGAGATGCAGTCGTTGCTCTTGCCCTCCGAGGCGATTGAGGGAGTCGAGATGGTGTATCTGCCGGCAACCGAAGTGGGTGGCGACTTCTTCCAGGTGGTAGATC
>JAPKYY010000817.1 GCA_026394095.1 Acidobacteriota bacterium
GGCTCCGCTGAAGGTGGAGGCACAGGAAGAAGATCTGGTGGCATTGGCGCGCAAGTCGATGAAGACCAATCGCGAGGCAATAGACAAAGTGAAACTGCCGATGGCAACTGAGCCGGCATTTAGTTTTAAGGCTTAAGAATTATGGCGATTGCGGGTGATGACGTTTTCTTTGCTTCTGCCGCCGAGCTCAATGCTGGCTGGCGGAAGGGCGATTATTCGTGTCAGGAACTGACAAAGGCCTTTGTCGATCGGCTCGAGCGCCTCGGGGCGTCTCTCAACGCGCTGGCCTTGAGTCTTCGAAAAGAAGCCCTCAATAAGGCTAAGGAAGTCGATGGTGAGCGAAAGCGCGAACGCTTTCGGGGTCGTCTGCAAGGCGTTCCTTTTGGCGCCAAGGATCTACTCGCCTGGCCGAAACATCCAACCACTTGGGGTGCGAAACCCTATGCCGACCAGGTTTTTGAGGAGCCCGCGACGGTACTCAAGAAGCTGGATGCCAAAGGCGCAGTTCTGGTTGGCAAACTGGCGATGGTCCAGTTGGCAGGTGGTGGCGGATACCGCTATCCAAAGGCATCCCTTACCGGGCCTTGCTTGAATCCCTGGGACAAGAGTAAATGGGCGATTGCGGCATTATCCTCGAGGCGATCTCCGGAGCAGATTCCGCAGACCCGATGAGCTCTGGCAAAGGGTTTTTTTATGCACCTCAATTTGCCCGGCCAATGAAAGATTACACCGTCGGCTACGCGAAGGTGGATTGGGAAGAATGGCCCGAGCCGGAGACCCGGCAGGCCTTTGCCGCGGCTCTTGATGTGATCCGTGGCCTGGGCGTGAAACTGAAAGAAGTGGAGTTGCCCGACTATCCTTATGGCCCGCTGGTCAGCACCATCATCCAGGGCGAGGCTTCGAGTATTTTTGAGGAACTCATTTCCAGCGGCAAGGTAGATCAGATTGCCGATGCAAAGCAGGCTTCAGGACTGAAGGCAGCTGGTGAGTTGACAGCGAAAGACTATTTGAAGGCGATGCGGGTGCGAAGCCTGCTACAGATTGCCTTTCGGGAGTTCTTCTATGAACTCGACATGGTGATCGCGCCTACAAGGATGGGTGTGGCAAGTGGCATAGATGCGGCTCTCGATGCACCCCGCGCCACAGCACCTGCTGAAAGAAAGCGCGGCATGAGTGCTCATATACCGGCGGGCAATCTTGCCGGGTTGCCTGCTTTATCTTTGCCCTGTGGGTTTGCGGGCGGCTTGCCGGTAGGTATCACACTGATGGGAAGAGCATTTACAGAAAATGCCCTTCTAGCCGTTGGAAACTCGTTTCAGCAGAAAACTGACTGGCACAAGAAGCGCCCCGCAGTTTGATTCCTGGTTGGCGATATCCCTTCACTTGTCCTTGCGCAGGATTGTGATGATCTCGCTTCCTCCCAATCCTGTCTTTCCAACGCTGAAGCCAATCAATTCGTAACCTTGAAGTCCCGCCTCTTGCAACTCCTTCTCCATGGTTGAGGCTTTTGTTGTCGCCAGCAGCCTGTAGGAAGCGCCTGGCGTCTGAACCCTTGAAGGATCGAGTTCCATAATGACGACCACTTCTTTGCCTCCTAAGGCCGATTCAAAAACGGTCTGGTCAACAAATGAATAGCCCTGGTCGGCTAGTTGCTGTATCTCGGTTTGCATCGTTGAAGTTTTGCCCGTCGCCAGTAGCTTGTATTTATGCGCGTGCCGGCCTGCTGCGTTGGCTTCTCTCACCATGGCCACGATCACTTGCCCCCCATTGGTTAGCTTGCCACCCATTACCCGGCTAAAGCGATAGCCTTCCCCCGCCGCCTCGTTTAGCTCTTTCTCCATCGTGGAAGTTTTGGAAGTTGCAAGCATTCGGTAGTCAAACAAGGGATCGGCAGCGCTGGCGCAATAAGTCATTGCTATGGCCGCTCCTATGACTGCACATGCCTTTGCCACTCTTGTTTTTCTTATGTTCGAGAACATGCTCTTTGCCTCTTCTGTACTGCTGTGTATGCTGTACACAAATAAGTGTATGGTATAAACAGTAGTCTGTCAACGTTTTTGTGAAGGAGTGAAATGGCAGCAGAGGAACTGAGCAAGCGAAGTAGCTTGCTTTGGGACACGCAACAGAGGCCGGGCCGTGGGCCTAAGCCAACGGTGAACCGGGCAGACGTAGTCGCAGCCGCGATCCGCATTGCCGATGGCGAAGGTCTGTCTGCGCTCACCATGCAAGCTGTGGCGGCGCAGCTCGGCTTCACCACGATGGCTCTTTATCGCTACTTTCCCAACAAGGAAACGTTGATTGATGCCTGTGTTGACACGGCATTGGGAACGCCTCCGCAAAGGAGCGGCCCCAAAGAGGGCTGGCGCAAAGAAGTCAAACATTGGGCCTACGCCAAGCGGGCCATGTTGTGTTCGCGGCCCTGGCTGGCTGAACTACCCTTCGTCGCCGCGCCCCACGGCCCCAACTGGCTCAGCTGGCACGAGGCGTTTTTGCAGGCTATCGCCGAAACAGGGCTCAGCCCGGAAGACATGATGGACGTACTCAGCCTCGTCCACGGCTATGTGAGCGGCAGTTCGGACACGGCAATATCACTAGCCCGGGCGACATCCCGCGGCATTTCGGTTGAGGAGTGGGCACAGGCGGTCAGTTCAGACCTTTGCCGTGCGATTAACAACCCGCGCTATCCAATGCTATCCGCCATACTGACATCGAAATCGGGCGGGATCTCTGAGGCATCGCCGCTGCCGGCGCGAGCCGGCCGGCCGAGAAGCATGGACGAGAGTTTCGATTTCGGGCTCGAGCGCGTACTCGACGGAATCGAACACTACTTCTTCGGATAGCCTTCCCAGACGTACTCAAGTGCCAGCGGCAGCGTTTGCGCCTTCACGCTGCGGTCGCAGTGAGAAGCATTGCGGGCGAAGACGAACTGGTAGGGGTAGCCTTTGTCGGCAAACACCATCGCCATCTTCTCGTTGGCCACCACCCAATCGTGATAATCGTCTCGGGTGATCAGGTTGTCGCGATCGCTGACATGCATCCAGATGCGAAGCGGTTTCTTCGGGCTCTTGGGGATGATGGATTCGTGAAAGTCCCAGGCACCGTGCGGAGTCTCGGCGTTGTAAGGCCACTGCTGATAAACGAAGGTGCCGGAATAGCTGAGCACACGATGGTAAAGGTCGGTTCGATACCAGGCCATCGCCATGGCGGCAGAGGCTCCTGAACTGCAGCCCATCGTGGCACGCGCGTTAGGATCTTTTGTGAGCTTGACGTTGGCTTTCTGCTCTACCAGCGGCAACACCTCTGTCTCGACAAACTGGGCGTAGAGGCCCGACATCGTGTCGTACTCAAGACCGCGCTGGCTGCCCTGGGCATCACCGCTGCCGTTAGCGATAGAGATAGCAATCATGACGGGCACGCGCTTGGCGGCGATCAGGTTATCGAGCGTGGTGAAGAGCATGCGATCCGGCCCGTCGGCACCTACGATGAGTGGAGCGACTGTGCCAGGCACGTATTGCCTGGGCACATAAACGGCGACCTTGCGGCTATACGGCTTGGGGCCGCTCTTCACGAGCAGCTTGCTCGGGTCTGCAGGGTCTGGGGCTCCAAAGGTTCCAGGTTCGCGGGCAATACCGGGGTAGATTTTGCTGTCGGTCGATTCCATTGTGAATTCGATGATCTGGCCCTGGGGAACACTCTCATTGACTACTGTTTCTGGCGCGGCGGGATGGGTGGGCCCGATGATGAAATTGCCGTTCTGCTTGGCGGTAGGGACGGTGCCGTCGGGGAGCTCTTTGGCTTTGACATATCCGGGTGTGTTGGGGTCGCGCGTGGGA
Source organism: Acidobacteriota bacterium (assembly GCA_026394095.1). Lineage (GTDB taxonomy): Bacteria > Acidobacteriota > Terriglobia > Bryobacterales > Bryobacteraceae > Bryobacter. The sequence continues at coordinate 3,834 of JAPKYY010000817.1, forward strand.
GGCTGGGGCCGGGCAGGTTTGGCAGGGGCAGGAGGAGGGGCCTGTTGTGCGAAGACTACTGTGCAGACCAGAAAGAACAAATGGATCGGACGAAACATCCCCCGATGTTATCGCAGAGTCTTTAGGCTCGCCGCATATACTGAAACTCAATGGGTAAGGATCGCTCCACAGCCAGGACATGGATGGCTGCAGCAATTGCCGGGGCACTTGCTGGAGGTTTTTGTTACGGGATTCTAAAGCTGCATGAGAGTGTTCAGCCCGGCATTAAGGCGGAAGACTTTCAATGGTCTTTGCGAAGCGCACGAGATCTGTGGGCTGGTCGAGATATGTACGGGTACACACCGGGCCCTTATGCGATTCCATACCCCGCACCTGCAGCGCTTGTGGCGATGCCGCTGGCCTGGATGCCTGATCTTGTCGCCGGGGGTGTGTTCTTTGGCCTTTCCACCATGCTTCTGGTATTTGGAATTCTGAGGTCAGGAGAAGAGTGGCGCCTGGCAATGCTCTTTAGCTGGAGTTTTGCTTACGCAATGCTTTATGTGCAATGGTCGCCACTCATATGCGCAGCCTGGTATCTGCCGGCTGTCGCCTTCATGGTGCTGATCAAGCCGCACATCACATTGCCCTTGCTGCTGGCCGGTGAGTTCAGAAAGAAAGTGCTGGGGCAAGGCGAATGGAAATGGTTGATACCTGCTTGCGCCATCCTTGTATTGAGCCTGGTTTGCTATCCAACCTGGCCCCTTGTCTGGTACCGGCAAATCGCAAGTTATCAGGGGATTTCTCCGCCTTTGCTTTCCTTACCACTGGGCCCGCTAGTGCTGGTTTCTTTGTTGAAATGGAGAGATCGCAGGGCCTGGCTGCTGATCTTGCTTTCGATGATGCCTCAACGAATGGTCTACGATCAGCTGGCAATCTTTTTCGTCGCAAATAGCCCACGCGAGTTGTGGATTCTGGTTGCTTGCTCGTGGGTTAATTTTGCAATCTTCTCTCAATCCGGTGGATGGGACAACGTCCCCTTTGGCTGGCAGAATTTCCTGCTGGCAACGCTCTACCTTCCTGCAGTAGCTATGCTCGTTTGGCCGAAACCTCAGACTAAGGCTTGAGTAGCCGCAGAATCTCCTGCTGCTGCAGCTTTGCCTCGGGCGAACCAGACCCGCTGCGGCCTGTCGTCCGCGAGGCCAAGTCTATTGCCGTCGAACCGTTTTTGTTGCGGATCGCCCGGTTGGCACCGTGATTGAGAAGAGCTTGTACGGCGCTCGCGCAACGCGTGCGAACGGCGAGGTGCAGTGGCGTAGCCCCGTCCCTGTTGCTGGCGTTCGGTTCAGCGCCCGCTTGGATCAGATACACGATTGTCGATGCTTGCGCTGCCGGGTCCCACCCTGGCGAGCCAGGGCTCCCGAATGCTGCGGCATGCAATGGTTCTGCCCCACGTCGATTCCTGGCTCTCACGTTTGCGCCAGCTTCAACCAATTGGCGGGCCATCGCCTGGCGATAGGCGGCGGCAGCGAAGTGCAAGGCTGTGTCTCCGGAGTAGATGTAGTGGCCGATTGCCGCGATGAAGCTGGGGCTTGGATTCTGCCGTGTGGCGCCTTCTGTGAAGCTCGCACAGGCCAGCGAGGGCGAGGCTGCCTGGAGCTTTGAAAACACAGCGGCATTGTTGTCGACAATTGCGTCGACCATGCTGCGCAGCACTATTTCTGAAATCTTGTCCTTCACTTAATCCAATGTCCTTGGGTATATCGCAGTTTCGGCGGCAAAGGAAGCAAGCTCTTCGTCTTTGCCTGGGAACACCTATTTCAGTAGACGAGGTATCTATGATTCTGTGGCGTATGTGTTTTGGGATGTGGGTTGCGGCGGCATCATTTCTTCTGGGGGCCTCCAAACAGGGTTCCTGGGCTGATTCGTATTCCTGCCCTCCTGCCGATTCCCGTGCTGACACCCGTTGTTGTCATGCTCTATTCGATGTGGCGCTTGCGCAACAAAAAATACTTTCCACCCTGCGAACCGAAACGTCTGAGTTCTACCTCTCTGTAAATGAAAAGGAGAACAAACATGTTCTATTTGAAAAACCTACCGTCCTGGGAACGAGTGGCCCGCGCAACGATGGGCTTTGCGATTGCTATTGCAGGGCTTATTCTTATGCCAGAGACCACAGCAGGCTATGCGCTGGCAGCCACAGGCGCGATGACTGCGCTGACCGGATTTGCCGGCTTCTGCCCGATGTGTGCCATGGTGGGCCGCAAGTTGAAAGTTCGGAGCTAAATGGATACAGAGAGAACCTGGCGGCATGATGTTGCACTGATTGATGCCGCCCGCTGTGGAGACGAATCGGCTGTGCTTGCCCTGCTAGAGGCGGCACAGCCTGATATTCGCCGCTATGCCGTGCGGAATTGCCGGCATGCCGATGACGTCGACGATGCTGTACAAGAGACGCTCTGGTTGCTCTATCGCCGGGTTGGCA
>JAPKYY010000026.1 GCA_026394095.1 Acidobacteriota bacterium
CGCAAGCTGGCGATCCGCCGGGCAACCGTCAATTACCTTTGGGGCCTGTTGCCGAATACGGCTTACTATGCAAGCTTCGTTTACATTCTGCAGCAGGCACTTGCGAAGACAATCACAGTCGGGGACTTGATTTTTTTGACCCGGGCCTTCTCGAACTCCCGCACATTGCTGAGCTCGATTTTTCAAAACATCAGCCGGGTCGCAGAGCAGGCACTCTATGTGCGCGATCTGTTTGACTTCTTCGAGACCAAGCCAGCGCTGCCGGTTGCGGCGAATCCGCTGCCGGTGCCCAATCCGATCCGCGAGGGTTTTCGGTTTGAGGATGTGCACTTTGCGTACCCTGGGGCAGCAAAGCCGGTGCTGAACGGGATCAGTTTTCACCTGGCTCCGGGTCAGAAAATCGCTTTGTTGGGTGGGAATGGGGCGGGCAAAACCACACTGGTTAAACTGCTTTGCCGGCTCTACGATCCGAGTTCCGGACGAATCACGCTCGACGGTCAGGATCTTCGCGATTATGACCCGGAGTCGTTGCGGCGCGAAATCGGGGTGATCTTTCAGGATTTTCTGAAGTACGACGCAACGGCTGGCGACAATATCGGTTTTGGGTTGATTGAGTCGATCTCAGACCCCTCACGCATCGATCAGGCCAGTGAAAAGAGTTATGCGGATTCGGTAATTTCGACGCTTCCTGCGGGTTATGGAACGATGCTGGGACGCCGCTTTGAAGGCGGGATCGAGCTATCGCAGGGGCAGTGGCAGAAGATCGCGCTGGCCCGGGCTTACATGCGCGATGCGCAGTTATTGATCCTCGATGAGCCGACGGCTTCGCTCGATGCGAGGGCCGAGTATGAGGTGTTTGAACGGTTTGCGAATCTCACTGCAGGCAAGAGCGCCGTGCTGATCAGCCACCGCTTTTCGACGGTCCGGATGGCCGATCTGATTCTGGTGCTTGAGCATGGCAAGATCCTCGAACAGGGAAGCCATGAAGAGTTGCTTGCCAGGGGTTCCCGTTATGCCGAGCTTTTTGAGCTGCAGGCTGCCGGGTATCGTTAACGCTCGATGATGGTGCGCAGTGGGCGCCAGTAGATGTTCTTGTAGGCGACGGGCCCGTGGTCGCCTTGCAACATTACAGGGTTTTTGGCTGCCTCGGGCAGGTTCATCGCGGCACGGGTGGGGCCATCTACTTCAACGTCTTTCTGAATCGTAAACCCGTTATGAACGACGCGGAGGAATTTGGCATTGGCTGTTTTCTTGCCGCTGGCATCGAAGCGCGGGCCGCGGAAGGCGATGTAGAAGGATTGCCAGTCGCCGGGCTTGCGCGAAGCATTGCGGCTGGGAGCAGAACCGCCTACGCCGGTCTCGTTGATCCAGCGGTGATAGATGCCGCCGCAATCGGATGAAGTCATCGGCTCGTCGGACTTCCAGCTATCGAAAACCTGTACTTCGTAGAGGCCATGCAGATAGACGCCAGAGTTGGAGCCCTTGGCAACCATGAATTCCACGTAGAGTTCGATATCGCCGAAGGTCTCTTCTGTGACCAGATTTGTCGTTCGGCCGGTTGGGCCGTTGAGCATGGTGCCACCGGGGGTTGCGCCAGGAACCGCGCGCAAGCGGGTGGGGCCAAGAAGACGATCCCAGAGAATTCCGGTGGTGGTGAGCCAGTCACCCTGGCCCTTCCAGCCACTGAGGTCTTTGCCATTGAGT
>JAPKYY010000799.1 GCA_026394095.1 Acidobacteriota bacterium
AAAATAGGTTCGGAAGAATGCCACGCGGTCATCGCGATACTCCCGCTGCGCCCAGGAATAGCGCCACCACACGGGCTTACCCGTCAGGTTGATCGTGTTGTCTTTCGTCACCAGTTCCATTCCAGAAGGAATCGGATCTTCGATCAGGACATACTTCCAGTCCTTGGCACTCAAACTCAAGAGAACCGCGATGGTATCACCCGGATGAACCTCGCCGCTCAGCGGCTCCATCGCATAAGTTGTAACGCCGCCGCTCTCGCGAGGGACGAGGCGGAAATACTCTCGACTCACCTTCATCGGGCCAGCTTCCGCAGGCCTCCGGTCCTCTTCCGGCGAATAATATTTCGCTTGCGCATTCCAGTAAACACGCCCACTACCACTCACCTTCACCTCAATCGAGTTTCGATCCACTGCCGGCACCGAGGCCACAAAGTCTTGAACCGATGTAGCGTCTTTGCTCGTAAATTCCTTCTCCAGAATCACCTTGCCGTTCACCTTAACCGAGACATTGATATCGGGCTTCAACTCTCCGCTCATCTTGAGATAATCGGTCACCCCGTAGATCACCATCGCAGTTTGTTTGGTCGAGTTCCACCACTCGCCCTGGTCTTTATGCATCGTAAGCCAGGCAGCGGCCTTCGGCAGCAAAGGGGAATCCGTTCGCGTCCGGCTCAGCAATTTCAACACATAAGATGTCGTCTCAGGTGTGATGTCGTTCGGGAAGTCCAGAAGCGGATCACGAGTACCCGGCCACCAGGCCTCGCTCGCATTCTGTTTTGCCGACGATTCAAGGGCCTGCACAATTTCGATTGCACGCGGATCCTTAAGGTTATGGAGTGCCAGCCCAAGGAATGCCAGTCCATAACTGGACATCTTCGGCCGCACCGACCATGCCGACTCAACATCAGCCTTAGATCCAAGCGCAAAAGCCATGTAGGCCCGCAAGTCGCTACGGGCATCCGCTTGCCGGATGAATTCCTTTCTCAGCCATTGTTCGCCGCGTGTAATCACCTCGGGCGATACCTGATAGCCGGCATCACGCGCCTGCTTCAGCCCCGCCACAACGTGAGCAGTCATAAACGGATGAGACTCATCGGTCTTCCACCAGCCCCAGGCTCCATCTTCGTGCTGGTAGTCATAGAGCCGCTCCAGCCCGGCATTCACTTTCTTAAGCAAATCCTCACGCTTGACGTTGGATTGGATCTTCAATTCATCGAGAGCCTTCGAAACGATGATGTTCGGTAGAAAACTCGACATCGTCTGCTCGGTGCACCCATACGGGAACTGAGTCAGATATTCAAGTGCCCCAAAGAGACTGCCGGCCAAGGACGGCGAGACCCTCACTTCAACCTGTCGATTCCCTGCCCCGGGTGCGTCAAGACTTGCCGTCGCCGACTGCTGGCTCGACAGCGAACCACTGGCCCCATTGGAGAAAAGACTACCGTAGGATTTGACGGGAATCGTAAGCTCCATCGCGTCAGATTCTTCATTAGTGATTCCCTTGGCGGTAATGACGCTGCTGCTTCCAGGCTTCACACGCACACGAAACTCCACCTTGGCCGACCCCTTCGAGTCGACCCGGACACTTTGCTCAACCGGGCCGAGAAAGTCGACGCCCGTCGCACTGAGGCTCACTTTAGTGTCCTTGGCAGAACTCAGGTAGTTCTGCACAATCACACCAACACTCACCTCATCGCCTTCCATCAGGAAGCGCGGCGCAACCATCCGCAGCATCAGGTTCTTGCGCACAATCACGCGGTTGAGAGTCGCCCCCACCCGGGTGTCCGTAGTGATGGCCCTTGCCGTACCTCGCCACATCGTCAGAGCATCCGGGAAAGCAAACTCCACTTTGCCCCGGCCGCTAGCGTCGGTAACCAGATCAGCCGTCCAGAATGCCGTATCAGGAAACGCCTTGCGCACCCGCGGGTCACCCACGCGATCCGGCTTCAGCTGGCCAAGACTCGGGCGCAACTTCGCCAGCCGCATAGCCCGCTTACCGGCCTCGCCCCTAAAGTAATAACTAAGTGAGCTCGAACTGGATACTTCGTTATACACATTGCCGTAGAAGTAACTCAGCGGCGTCTGTGTCATGTCTTTCTGCACGGCATAAAGAGCCTCATCCACCACACCAAAGCTGAGTTCAGCCCGGACAGGCTGCCCCTTCCAGTCCTTCACTTCAACCCCGTATTGAGCTGGCTCTCCAGGCTTAAACTCCTGCTTGGCCGGCGTAATATTCACGCTCAGCTCCTTCTCAACCGGAGGCACCCTGAGACCAACAGACCCCTGATACAACTTACCCG
>JAPKYY010000290.1 GCA_026394095.1 Acidobacteriota bacterium
CAAAACCGGCTCCATGCGCGACCTCAAACTCGCCGCAAAAACCACCGACCCAACCTTCCTCGCGATCCACCCCACCCGGCCCCTCATCTATTCGGTAGTAGCCCAACCCGAAGGCAAAATCAGCGCCTTCGCCGTCGAAGCCGACGGCAGCTTGCGCCTCCTCAATCAGGTCAGCAGCAAAGGTGCCGGCCCCGCCCACGTCCAGATCGACCGCACCGGCCAATGGGTCAGCGCCTCCAATTACGGCAGCGGCAGCTTCGCCGTCTACCGCATCGAAGCCGATGGCAAACTCAGTGAAGCTACAGACTCCATCCAGCACGAAAAAGGCGAACGCGCCCCTCACGCTCACTTCTCAATCTTTTCCCCCGACAACAAAACCATCTACGTCAACGACCTCGGCCTCGACCAGGCCAAGCGCTACGCCTTCGACAACACAACCGGAAAGATCAAAGAGCAAGCCCCGCTCGTCACACCCAAAGGCGCGGGCCCCCGCCACCTCGTGCTTGGCAAAAAGAAGATCTACGTCCTCAATGAACTAGCCTCCTCGGTCAGCGTCTTTGAAAACGACAAGCTCCTTGAGACCGTCAGCGCCCTCCCCGCTGGCTTCACCGGCAAATCTTCTGCCGCCGAAATCGTCACCGACAAGAACGAAAAGTTCATCTACTCCTCTAACCGTGGTGCCGACACCATAGCCATCTTCAAAACAGGCAAAACCCTCACCAAAATCGCCGACCAGAAAGTCGGTCGCATCCCCCGTGGCTTTGTCATTTCCCCCGACGGCAAATTCATGCTCGTCGGTAGCCAGGACGACAACACCATCCAGGTCTACTCCATCGACAGCAAAACCGGCCTTCTCACCGCATCGGGCAAGCCCCTCTCCGCCCCCTTCCCGATCTGCCTCCGCTTTGCAAGAAAATAGAAGAAGACCATGCAATCTCTCAAGGGCATCCTGCCCGCCATTGTCACCCCGCTCGACGAGCACGGTGACCTCAACACCCCTGTCTTTGAAGCTCTGATCGCGCACATGTATGAAGCCGGCGTCGACGGCCTCTACGTCTGCGGCAATACCGGCGAAGGGATGCAACTCCCAACGAGCCTCCGCGAAAAAGCAACCGAACTCGCAATCCGCAATTCCCCAGCCGGCAAGCAAGTCATCATCCACGTCGGCGCATACCGCCAGGAAGAAGCACGGCAACTCGCCAGACACGCCTCCCGCCTCGGTGCCGCCGCCGTCTCAAGCTTACCTCCGGGCCCCCAATACAATTTCGCCGAAACCAAATCCTGGTACGAGGCAATCGCAAAAGACACAAGCGTCCCTTTCCTCGTCTACCACTTCCCCTCCCTCTCGCAACCAATGTCGCTCGATCAACTCGAAGACCTCTGCACCATCCCCGGCGTAGTGGGCCTCAAGTTCACCTCCTTTGATCTCTACTCCCTCCGCCAGCTCGTCAGCGCCGGCCACACCGTCTTCAACGGTCACGACGAAGTGCTCGCCCCCGGCTTGCTGATGGGCGCCAACGGCGGCATCGGCAGCACCTACAACCTCATGCCCGGCCTCTTCGTCCAGCTCTACAAGCAAGCGGCAGCAGGCCAATGGGCCGAAGCCATCGCCACCCAGGACCGTATCAACAAACAGATCCGTCTCCTCCTCCGCTAC
>JAPKYY010001013.1 GCA_026394095.1 Acidobacteriota bacterium
GGCACTACTTCGAAGGAACTCCAAAAGTCCTACTCGATCCGTGTCCTCGGCGAGGAATCGATCAACTCGAAACTAGCCACCAAACTGGAACTGATTCCCAAAGCCGACTCGCCTCTGATGAAGGTGAAAAAGATCGAAGTCTGGCTCTCGGAAAGCGATGGCTATCCTGTGCGCCAGAAGCTCTATCAAGGGGCAGGGGATTACAACCAGGCAACCTACACTGATCTGAAAATCAACCCGCCCATGCAGGAATCGGATGTCCGCCTGAGCTTGCCAAAAAACGTCAAGAAAGAGTTTCCTGGCAAGTAAGAATGGCTGCCGAGCGCATCCACGCCTCCCAGGGTCGACTGGGTTTTCTGGACTGGACTCGAGGGCTTGGTGCCCTGATCATGCTCCAGGGCCATGTCATGCATAGCTTTCTCGCAAAAGACCTGCGTGAAGGTTCCGCCTTTGTTCTGTCGCAATTTATCGGTGGCATGCCACCGGCTTTCTTCCTCTTCCTGACAGGTGTCACACTTGGCTTCCTCATGGATAGCCTTTCAAAGAAAGAGCCGTCACTCTGGAATCGCATCACAGCAGCGCTATATCGGGCTCGCTATCTTTTTGTAATTGCCTTTCTCTTTCGACTCCAGATGTGGGCTTTCGCCTGGCCATATGCTCCATTCAGTGACGTGATTCGTGTCGACGTTCTGAATTGCATGGGCTTTACCGTGGCCGCCTTGTCCTGGCTGGTAATCTTCGATACCAGGCAACGCGTGCTTTACGCGGCTGTCGTCGGTCTCTTGATAGCCTGTTGCTCGCCGCTTGTATCGAATGCCGACTGGTCCGGCATTCCTCTCTTGATCAAACAGTATCTGGCTCCGGACGCGAATTTCTTCAGCTTCTTCCCGTGGGGTGCCTTCCTTGCCTTTGGCATTTCCGCCGGAAGCGTAATCCGGATCGTTCCCGCTGAAGACTACGGAAAGATGATGCAGTGGTCGGTCTTGTTGGGCCTGGCTGTGATCCTTGTTTCAAACTATTTCTCGAATATTCCCTATTCGCTGTACCAGAAGAGCGACTTCTGGCTGGATGGCCCTGGACTGATTCTGATCAAGACCGGAGTGGTCTTCGTCCTGGCTGGCTTCGGCTTTTTGTGGATGACATTCCAAAGTGGCCGCTGGAGCTGGATTGCTACTCTTGGGCAGCATAGCCTTCCGGTCTATTGGTTGCACATTGAACTCGTCTATGGCCGTTGGCTTGGGTATTGGAAAGAAACACTCTCCCTCGGGCAAACGATGGTTTTATCCGGCATCGTAATCGCATTAATGGTTGCGCTTGCCGAGATGAAAGGTCGCTATGACCGCGGCGAATGGCCCGGCCTGCGATTGGCCATAGGCAAGTACTGGCCGATTGGGGCTTAAGAAGCTGCTTCCGCTGCTTGAGTTAGACTCTTAGCTTTTGCTCTGCCCAAAGGCATACGCGTTGCCAAAAGCGCGGCCGCAGCCAGGGCGCAGGCCACAAAGAATAGAAATAGCTTGTCCCATCCCAGCCACTGCACAAAAACAGCCACCACATAGCTGGATACCAGTTGGCCCATCGAGCCGATACAGTTCACCGTTCCCATCGCCCTCGCCATGAGTTGCGTTGGCACGGCTTCCATCGCTGCTGCACCCCCAATCAGCAAATCTGTCCCATAGATAAAGATCCCCATCAGCGAGATGCTGAGCAAGACTCCCCCTTGGCCCTGCCGGCTCAGGTAGGGATGCGCAAAGAATGCTCCAGCCAAAAGAACCAGCATTGCAACGCCAACCGGATGCCTTCTGCTCCCCCAAAAGCGATCCGAGCAATAACCTGCAATTAAAGGTCCCAGGGCTCCTGCCAACTCAAAAGCCGCTGCGCTGTAGCCAGCCAATTCCTTCGTGTAGCCCAAACCCTGCACTAAGTAAAACGGCAGCCAATAGAGCAATGAGTATCGGGTGGTTTTGAGCAGAAAATAGGAAACCGAGATAACTTGAACATCCCGGTATCGAAGCGCATCGAAGATCTGAGTCCACCGAAATGTTTCCGCTGGCACACTGGCATCATCGCTTGCCCCGGAAATCCGTTCTCTGGTGATGCCAAGAAAGAGAATACAGATGGAAGCAAGCACAAGAGCCGGGATAAGAAATGCCTTCCGGTATCCCAACCCCGCAAAGTCCGGCAACGATGTTGCAACATAGGTGGCAAAACCGGTGGCAAGGAAGCCACCCAATACATAACTGGTTCCCCACCAGGACAGAACGACCCCTCGCTCGCTGCGTCGAAACCAGGTACCAATCAACTTGAGAATTGCTGACCAACCGCAGCCTTGCCCGATTCCGTTGGCGACCTGCAAAAGAATCAATCCCCAATAGCCGGTACTGAAGGTCATTATCAGGTTGGCGAAAACAGAGACTAAAGCTCCACCGGCAGCCACTTTCCTGCCACCGAAGCGGTCTGTCAGAAGGCCGGCGACAATTTGCCCGATGGAATAGAGCAAGCTATAGGCAAAAACCAGATGCGCCAGATCGAATGCGCTTAAAGAATTAAGTTCGGCCATTGCCGGCATCACGACACTGAAGTTTTTCCGGCAGAAATAGTAGGCCGCATAAAGCAACCAGGATGCCGCGAAAATCTTGGTGCGCCAGTGTCGCATGGGTTTTAGACTAGCCCGATTCCCGCCTTTTGTCAGTCATGGATTCGTAACGTGCAATCCGATATACTCAGCCCCATGGCTGCAAAGTACGAAGTTAAGAAAACCAAAACCGGATTTGTCTTCAATCTAAAAGCTCCCAATGGAAAGTACATTTTGAGCAGCGAAGTTTACGACGAGAAGCAAAGCGCGATGAACGGGGTTTCGAGTGTGCAGAAGAATTCCGGCTCTGAACGTCAGTACGAAGTGCGCGAATCGAAGAAGAAAGAACCCTACTTTGTTCTGCTTGCCAAGAACGGTGAAATTATCGGTAAGAGCGAAATGTACAACAGCAAAAAGGGCTGCCGCAATGGCATTGCTTCGTGCATGAAATTCGGCCCGGATGCCAGGGTGGTAGACCTCAATCCGGTCTAGTGTAGAGCCTCGATCATCTCAAACGCATTGGGCGAATCGCTGTGAACACAGATCGTATCGCAGATGCCTTTGAGCCGCAGCATCTGGCGATGTGCTTCGGCAGGATCATGTATCAAGGCGTCCGCAGCAGTCCGCGGTACCAACAGGCCTTCGGCCGTGTACCGGCGATCGGCAAATGCTTCACGAAGCACAACGAATCCTTGACGCCGGAATACCCCCACCATCACACTTTTTGCCAATCCAACCAGAAATACATCCTTGAGAACCTTCCGCACTCCTCTTGCAATAGCCTCAGCCACTGCGCCGTTCTCAGCCGCCTCGTTGTAAAGTGCCCCGTGTGGTTTGACATGATAGAGCGCCAAGCCGGCAGCCTCAGCCGCCTCTTTCGCGAACGCAACCTGATCTGACACCAGCTTCGAAATTCCGTCCGCATCATATTTCACTCCGAAGAGCGGCCGCCTGCCAAAATGTTCGGGGTCGGGATATCCAGGATGCGCTCCGGTTCTCACCTTGGCTTCAGAGCATTGCTGCATCGTGAGCTTTGTCAAATCAGCGCTTCCAGCGTGTTCGCCACAGCAAACATTGGCCAATTGAATTAGAGACAGGATTCTTTGCTGTCTACCATCGGCGGACATGGCCTCACTTTCACCCAAATCGCAGTTGATCAGCAATTGTCCTCCCTTACCCTTGAGTCTGCCACCACTCAGCCTGACGCCTCAGCAGCTGACGGGCGGTTTCAACGCTCACTCGACCAAAACGAATCTCTTCTCGCGGTCTGAGCTGCCCC
>JAPKYY010000560.1 GCA_026394095.1 Acidobacteriota bacterium
ACTGGTTCACTTCGGGCACCGTGTTAAACTGCACGCTCTCCGGAAAGCCCAGGAGCAAATCACCCATCGCATCATTCGTATAGCGGCCCAGGAAGTTATAGGCAGGCGTCCGGCGAGTGATGTCGATGAACGTATTGTCCTTCAGACGCAACTCAAAACCAGCGCGCAGAAAGTGTTTGCCAGCCGTCATCGAAACCGTATCGACGATCTGGTTCAGCTTCGGCGATTGAAACTGCGGGCGGAAGTTCCGGGTCCCCAACTGGTTGTAGTTGGTCGGAGCAATCAGCGGCAAACCACCCACCTGCAGCATCTCTGCCGGGAACCCACGAAAACCAAACGCATCCGCCTTCGTCTCATTCACCGTCGCATGTGCAAACTCGGCAAACGTATAGTTGTTGCCATAACGAAGCGTATTGACGATACGCGGAGAAACCGTATAGGTCCATGCCGCCGCCACGCTGCGGTTCTCGTTAAACTGCGTACCCTGATTCCCCACACCGTCACCCAATCCCGGGAAGATCGCATCGCGGCTAAACTTCTGCCGGATATAGCTAAAGCGTCCCATCAACTGGTGCTTCTCATTCAGGTTGTAATCGGCACGAGTATCAAACTTGTGCGTATCTTCCTTGCCATCGCGCTGCAAGCTGTAGTTGTTCGTCGGGCGCCCATTCTGAAAGGCTCCCGGCAAATTGGCTTCCGGGTAAAGGTCAATCACCTTCTTGGCCAAAGCATCAAAGCGCGAAGCCGGAATCACGTTGCCCGGAAACGCCGCCCCAGCCACCGGGTCCACAATATTCAAGGCCCCAAACTGCCCCAACCGCTGCCCCGCCGTCGGCACTGTCGTCAAACCGGTATCGGCAAAACGCTGCGCAAAGCCCTCATAAGCGCCAAAGTAAAACAGCTTGTTCTTCTGGATCGGCCCACCCACCGTGCCGCCATACTGCTGCCACTTCAGATTGTTCTTCGGCACATTCTGCAAGTTGTTCGTCCAGCCACGAGCAGCCAGAGCCGAATCGCGATTGTAGTAATAACCACTGCCATGCGTCTCGTTGGTGCCGCTCTTAATCGACACATTCACAACCGCTCCGGCGCTACGCCCAAACTCCGCCGAAAACGAATTCGTCTGCACCTTGAACTCGGCAATCGCATCCGGATTCGGCTGCACCGCCTGCGCGCTCAAGCTCTGCGCATTGGTAGTCCCCTGATTGTTGTCCACCCCATCGAGCAGATAGTTATTCTGCGTATGGTAATTGCCATTAGCGACAAACCAGCCCGGTCCGCGAGTGGTCGGGTTCAGCGTCCCCGCCGCCACTCCAGGGCTCAGCAGCGCAAGTTCCGTATAGCGACGTCCCGCCAGCGGCAATTCCACCGCCGTCCGCCCGCTGATCACCTGTCCGAGCGAACCCTGTTCGGTCTGAATCGTCGTCACATTCGCCGTCACCTCAACCGTCTCGCTAACGGTCGCCACATCCAGCTTCACCCGCACCAGCCGGCGTTCGTCGACGTTAATCTGCACCGCACTCAGCTTCACCGTCTTGAATCCGGCCTGAACCACATCGATTTCATAATTGCCACGAGCGATCGGGCTAAACACGGCGTATCCGTCACCCGAAGTCTCAGAAGCAACCCTCAACCCGGTCAACCGGTTCAGCAAACTCACCTTAGCCCCAGCCACAGCCGACTGCGACGGATCCTCCACCAGAACTCTCAAAGAGGCAGAATCAGTCTGTGCCCAAAGCGCAGCCGAGACGGCCATCAAAGCGATAAAACTTTTCATATCCCCTGAGATTAGCCACCCAAAATTTCAATCCTATTGGCATCGTGTGTCAATGCGGTAACTTATTAAAGTAAT
>JAPKYY010000153.1 GCA_026394095.1 Acidobacteriota bacterium
CCCTGACGCTCTACCTCCACCCGGTAGATGCCTGGCGGAAGGTACGGCTGACTATAAAGTCCATCATCATTGGTGGACACCTTGCGAGCCAACCCCGTGTTGATTTCATAAATGGATACCAATGCTTTTGGCACAATTGCCCCACTCGTATCCGTTACTGTCCCCACTAGGTTTGCAGTCACTGCCTGAGACCATGCAGTGCCACATACAAATAACATCTGGAAAAAGAGTCTGATTTTCATGCTATCCCCCAAAACAAATACAGTTACGTCCGGATAACTATCATTTTCGAAACTCCAACGCAAGGGGGGGAGAACAAGAAGAAGCGCTACCTCAGCGGTACAACCTTTCGAACAACCCAACGTGATACAGCTCATGCCCGCCGATAATGTAAGCAAGGGCCCGCGCACTGATCGGATGATCTGACGCCGTCCCAACACGGTCCCACATCTCCCCCGTCAGGCCCCGAAGCTGCATCACTGTAGACTTGCGCACGCACTCAAACTCCTCGATCAACTCCTCCATCGGCTGCTCATCAAACCGCGCCCCGTTCACCAGCACATCCTGATCAAAGCCCGGCAGCGGCGTCGTATCCCCACGCGAGATCCGCAACGCCCGGTAAGCCATCACCCGTTCGGTATCGATCATGTGCCCCAGCACCTGCTTCACACTCCACTTGCCCGGCGCATACCTCCGCTCCGGCTCAAGGCTCCGCAGCAGCGCAATCGTTAATGGCAACTGCCCAGACAAATGCCCCACAATATCTTCAGAATTTACAAGAGCAACATAACGCCCAAAGAAGGGCGCATAGTCGGCGGTCGTCGGCAATCCAGATTGCATATGCGCATCATGGTAACGCAACACCCGGATGTGCGAAGCTACCCACATGCCGATCTTCGATTTCGATTCCGCGCCCAACCATCGCCTGGTAACGCAACTCGCCGATGGCCGCTCGAAGATGATCTCCTGCCGCAAGCCGGCTAAGCACTGCATCCTCTTCGTACACGGCTTCAACGGCGACGCAATCGACACCTGGGCGGGCTTCGACACCATCGCCCTCAACGATCCCGATCTTGCCGAAACAGACCTCATCTTCTTCGGCTATGACGGTGTCCGCTCCAACGCTCTCGCTGCCTCCAGCTTCCTCTTCGATCTCCTCGACAGCGCCATGACCGACGGCAAAGCCCTCCACCCCATCCGCTCCTCTGCACCCAACTACGAATCCTGCGTCCTCGCCGCCCACTCCCTCGGCGCACTCGTCACCCGCTGGGCTCTCATCCGCGCCAATCAACAAAAACTTTCATGGCTCGACAAGATCCGCTACATCCTCTTCGCCCCCGCCCACTCCGGCGGCATCATCGTCGATAGCGTTACAGAGCTTCTCGGTTCCAACCCTCTCTCTGCCTTCATCGGCAGCGCCGCCAAGGTAAAGATCCCGCTACTCCACGAACTCCGCCCCGGCTCCCCCATCCTCAAATCCCTCGAAGACCACACTATCAGCGCCGAAGCAGCAGGCTGCACCACCATCAAAGCCCGCCGCGTCCTCATCGCCGAACACGAAGAAATCGTTAGCAACCTGCCCTTTCCCGGAGACCCCTTCCCCACCGCCATCCGCGGCGCAACTCACACCAGCGTCTCCAAACTCAATGACTTCCCTCACCTGATCACCTACGTGAAAGAGCTCATATAATGGACAACTCCTA
This sequence comes from Acidobacteriota bacterium, assembly GCA_026394095.1. GTDB lineage: Bacteria > Acidobacteriota > Terriglobia > Bryobacterales > Bryobacteraceae > Bryobacter. The sequence goes on from JAPKYY010000153.1 coordinate 1,704, forward strand.
CGACAATTTAAAATACCTAACCGGACGTCTCCTCCTCGGTGCAGACCATCTCGCACTTGAGCCACTCTTCAAGTCCAAATCAGATGAAGAGCTCGCGCAAATCTTTCGCAATCATGAAACAGATCCCATTGGCATCACCGATCCCAATGAAGTGGCTCTCCGTCGCCACATGGATAGTTGGCTCAACGAAGCCAGCTTGATCTATCTGTCCTGGCTCTCCGCCTACAGCTCCGATCCGGAAGGAACAGACCAGGGCAACCGTATCTTTGCCATCCTTGGGCACGCTTCACTCCGTCCTTACTATGATAGCTACTACAAGCAGGCCCTCTCTTCTGTCTCCACCTCGAAGAAAACAAGATTGAAAGACAAGACTCCCCCGGTGCTTTCGAAGCCTTCGCAAACCTTTACGAGCGATTCCGCAACGATCGCGAGCTAGCCTGCTTCCTTGAATTCCTCGACGGCTACTGCTACGGCAGGCCCCCTGCAATCGTTACCATCGATTCCGTCATCCGCGCCTTCGAAAGTCCAGACCGCATCGTCGAAGCCGCCTTCCGCCCCGCCTCACAACTCACCCCCCTCGACAGCGGCATCATCGGTCTCCTCCACTTCGCCACCTTCTGCACTTCCCTCCACGACTTCCTCGAGAAATGCAAAGACCTTCCTCTCCTCCAATCCGCCTTCTGGTTCTTCTATGCCTACTGGTTCCGCGAGTATAAAAAGGACGTAAAGAACCTCTCCATCCAGGCCATCCAGAATGCTGCGATGAACGCAAAAGATACTGGCTCCCAAGCCCTCGCCAGCGAGTCGCAAGACCGTCTTAACATCATCATGTCCGCGCTCACAGGCAACGACTACACAGCAGAATTGATCAAGCAATTCCCGGCCACAGACATCGGCATCGCCTCATTCGATCTCACCGAAAAAGCAACCCTAAAGTCCGATCTCGCCTCTCGCTTCGCTGCCTACAACAAGCCGCGCACCAACTAGCGCGGCAGCGTCACAATACCCCACGGCGAACCCGGTGAAGCAATCCGCTTCACCACGGCCCGTGTGGCAACATCAATCACCGAGATGTCATTGCCCGGCCCATTGGCCGTGAACAAAGTCTTGCCATCCGGCGATAGCCCCAGTCCCCACGGCCTGCGCCCAGCTTCTACTTCGCCTTCCACCTTGCCACTAGCCCCATCGAGAAAGAACACCTTCTTGCCCCGTCCCGTGCTTACAAAAAGCGTCTTCGCATCCGCAGACAAAAGCACCTTCATCGGCTTCACCACGCCCGCCTCACCCAACTGCACTGTCTGCGTTACAGCTTTCTTCGCGATATCGATCATCACGATCGTGCCATCATTCTCGGCATTCACCCAGGCCCGGTTCAGATCCGGCAAAAACGCAATCGACCGCGGCCTTCTCCCCACCTTGATGTTCTCGATCAACTCACCCTTGGCCGTATCAATCACCGCCACCGTCCCCGCATCTTCTGACGTCACCAGCACCAGCTTCCCGTCCGGGCTCACCGTCACACCCTCAGGCTCCTCACCCGTCTTGATCTCCTTCACAATCTTCTCCGCCGCCAGATCCAGAATCGAAGCCCCACCCACATCCTCATTCGACACATAGAGCAGCTTGCCATCCTTGCTCAAGTCAAACTACTCAGGGTCCGAGCCGCTCTTGATCACCTTCAGCAGCTTCTGCGAGGCCACATCAAACACTCCAATTCCGTCTGCATTCTTGTCAGGTGGCGGCAGCGTACTCTCATCCACTCCAGGCCCCGCAATCGGCGAACCACTCAGCGCCACATAAATCGTCTTCCCATCAGCACTCGCATGAATCCCGCGCGGCCTCTTTCCCAGCGGCACCTTCGCCTCAACTTCCATCTTGTTGGAATCGATGATCGTCAGATCCCCGCTTACCTCGTTGGTGACATAAACCCGGTACCCGCCGGGCTTCTCCTGACTGCACCCAACCAGAAAAACTACCAACACAACAAGAAGTGATCGCATCATGACGATCATTATTTCATTGTCCGTTGAAGCTAAAGTCCAGCCGCGCTTTTGAGCCACTGGTAACCACCAGAGTCTTCTCCTGTTGCCCCAATTTTTCGTGCCACGCCACTAGCTTGTACGTCCCCACCGGCAGATCCTGAAACTCAAAACCACCGTCCCCGCCAGTCACTGCAAAAAACGGATGCTCCACCACTCCAATCCACGAGCGCATCCACTTATGCACATTACACTTCACCCGGATCATCACCTCCGGCTGCACAAACCGCCGCGACAACGGCCCGTCCTCCGGCGCCTGGCCCTGATTCCATTCCCGGTTCACTTTAGCTTCCGGGTGAATGTTATGCGTCACCGGGTCTGAGTTGGTCACCTGCAACGCCTGCCCGGTCTGCATCCCAATCACTCGCGGCTCAAACCAGCAACCCTTCTGATCGATCTTCACTGCCGTCTTCGGCGCTTCAAACTTCTTGCCCTCAAGCCCGCTCTTCACATAGACAAACACGTTCGCGAGCGTCCCCTCCGGGCCCACAACAACAGTCTGCTCCTCACGCGGCGCTTCCGGGTAAAGCTTCTTGCACTGCGGGTCCTGCTCCATATCAATCACAACCGCCTTGGCAATCTGCCCGGCAAACTTCACCTGGCCCGCAACACTCCCCGGCGGCTCCACCGCCTTCGGCGCACACCCACAAACCACAAACACCAAAGCAAGCAGCCACTTCATTTCGCTTCCACTCCATTCAACGATTCGAGAAACACCACCAGCGCATCGCGCTCACGCCCGCTCAACTCTATCGGACGAATCTGCGGGTCCAGATGATCATTCGAATTGCCGCCACCCACATAGAAGTCCACTACCTGTTTCAGCGTCTTCAGGCTCCCGTCATGCATATAAGGCGCAGTCCGCGCCACATTCCGCAAAGAAGGCGTCCGAAACTCACCCTTGCCCCTCCCCTGATCCACCAGCACCCCTTCCGCATTCACACCAATCCCGATATTGTGAAACTGCTCATCGGTAAACAAAGCATCCTTGGGGCCAATCGTATGGCAGATCACACAATGCCGCCCAAACACCTTGAAGCCCTCAACCGCCTCACTCGACAGCGCCGTCTTGTCGCCCCCATACGTATAACGATCAAACGCAGAATTCCCGCTCAGCAGCGTCCGCTCATAACTGGCAATAGCAAAAAGTACCTTTTCGAGCGTCAGCTTCATCGGCCCATATTCAGGGTCAGCAGCCAGTCGCGCAATCAAAAGCTCCGGCTTATGGTTCATCTCAAGCTCATTGCCCATCGGCCCTGCCGCTTGCTCTTCCAGGCTCCCGGCGCGCCCGTCCCAGAACTGCACCCGCCAATAAGCCGCATTCAAAACAGTCGGCGCATTCCGTTTGCCCGTCTTGCCGCCCACCCCCACCGATACCCTGCGGGCATCGGCAAAACCAGTCTCCGGGTTATGGCAACTGGCACAAGAGATGGTCTTGTCGAGCGAAAGCTTCGTGTCGAAAAACAACTTCTTGCCCAGCGCAATCTCTTCAGCCGTCGCCACCCGCTCCACTTTGAGAGGCGGCAAACCAAGCGGCCCCGGCACTTCCACAACCGCCTGCTTGCAGGAACAAAGGGCTAGCGCAACAAGAGCAACGTACTTCATCTCTATACTCATTATTGAGCTATGAACTTCTTTTGTGCTGCCCTCTTTGCAATCACTCTGCCGGAAGCTCCCGGCAAAGCAACCACTGAAAAGCTCTGCAGCGCCTGCCACGGCGTCAACACCTTCGTAAACCGGCGGGAAACCAAAGAGGCCTGGACAGAACTCGTTGAAGACATGCTGCGGCGAGGTCTCGAGGGCGACGACGCTGAAATCAGCGAAATCACCAACTACCTCGCTACCAACCTGTCCAAAGACGCGCCCTCCCCGCGAGTGAACGTCAATCAGACCAACGCCCGCGACCTCGCTACAGGCCTCGGCATCACCGAAAACAAAGCCCGCCTCATCGTCAAACACCGCGAAACCAATGGAAACTTCAAAACTATCGACGACCTGCTCAAGGTGCCAGGCATCAACATGCGCGCTGTAGAGTCCAAACGCGCACAGATCGACTTCTAGCCGATCCCCTTCACCTTCCACCCCTGCCGGTACTTGCGCTTCAAAAATGCATTCGCAGCTTTCTCGTTCTTGAACTTCAGGCGGCTGCTATCCCACTCCAGCGTCGTCTTCGGAAAGCGTGTTGCCAAACTCCCAAGCAGCACTGTCTCGCTCAGCGGTCCCGAATAATCAAAGCCAGCCGAAGTCTTGCCCTTGCCCTGAATCGCATCCACCCACTGATGGTAGTGATCGTTCGTCTTCAGCTCCGGCAGCTTGAAGTCTTTGAAAGAGGCCACCGGGAAGAAACTTGGGAAGGCTACGTGTGGCAGCAGCATCACACCTTTGGTCCCCACAAAGATCGATCCCTGGTCAGGCACCTTTGCCCCCTCGATCAAAGCCTGAATTTCTCTCGGCGGCTTCTCGTCACCGTCATACCAGGTCACGGCAACCGTCTTGCCATCGGTGTAAGCGGTGCCAGGAAACACATACTTTACGATCGCGTTGATGGCCCAGGAGTGTTCACTCGGCGCCGGCCCTTCGGCCCTTACCGACAGGGGCGAGGTCACCCCAAGTGCTCCAAACACCGGGTCATAAATGTGGCAACCCATATCGCCGAATGTCCCCGTTCCAAACTCCAGCCGCTTCCGCCAATTCCCCGGATGGCAATAATCCTTGATGTAAGACTCAGTCTTGCCCACCCCAATCCATCCATCCCAATCAAGAGTCGTTGGCACTGCATCACTCGCACTCGGCCTCGGCGTCGTATCGCCCCACTTCTTGTTGCTCCAGGCATGTACTTCTTTGATCTTCCCTATCGCCCCGGCCTGAATCACCTGCACTGCCGTCTGGTATTCGGCGTGGGAGTGAATCTGAATTCCCATCTGCGTCACCAGATTCTTCGCCCGCGCATATTCAGCCACCTTGCGGGCTTCATGCACATGCGAAGTCAGCGGCTTCTGACAATAAACATGCAGCCCGCGCCGCATGGCGGCCATGCTCTGCGGCGCATGCATATGATCGGGAGTCCCAACACAAACACCGTCCAGGTTCTTGTATTCCTGATCGAGCATCTTGCGCCAGTCCTGATAAAGCTTGGCTTTGGGATACTTCTCGCTCACGCGTTTGTTCCGCAACGTGTCCACTTCGGCAACCGAGATCAAGTCAACAGAAGAGTGCGTCGCAATCCCGTCCAGCGTAGCCCAGGCCATCCCTGCCGCCCCCATCGAAGCAAGCCGGACGCGCCCACTCGGAGGCGCCGAAATCAGGTTCTTGATAAAGAAGGGTGCTGCAAGCAAAGACCGCCGCGAATAGATCGACATGATCTATCTAAGATATCGAAGTGCCTCAGTCGATCAAACCATTTCGAACGGCAAACCGCACCAGCTCACCCGTGGAGTGAAGATTCAGCTTCTCCATAATGCGGCCTCTGTGCGCCTCCACTGTATAGACGCTCAGGTTCAAGGTCACTGCGATTTCCTTGTTCGTCTTGCCCTCGGCAATCATCTGCAGCACTTCACGCTCACGGCTGGAGAGCAGATCAATCGGGTCGGTAACATGCTTGCGGTAATCCGTAAGCACTGCATCTGAGACACCAGAACTAAGATAGCCCTCGCCCCGCGCTACAGCACGTACCGCCGACACCAGATCCCCCTCACCCGAATCCTTTAGCAAATATCCACAAGCTCCGGCCCGAAGAATCTCGCGCACATAAACCGAATCCTTGTGCATCGAAAGAGCCAATATGCGAGTTCGCGGTAATGCCGCAGTGATCCTGCGCGTCGCCTCAATTCCATTCAGCTCAGGCATTGTGACATCCATAATCACCACATCCGGCTGCAATGCAGTAGCCTGCTCAACCGCCTCTCGGCCATTGGCCACCTCCCCCACAACTTCCATATCAGTCTGCGAGGCAAGAATCATACGGAAGCCACTCCGCACCACCGAGTGGTCATCAGCCAATAAGATGCGCGTTTTCTTGTTCGACATAGTTTTCCGGTTGTAGTGTTGGTACCCAGGCTTCGATCTGCACTCCTCCGCTGGGTAAAGAGTTTAGGGTAAGTTCGCCGCCGGCCTGCGAAGCTCGTGCCCGCATACCCGTAAGGCCAACGCTCGATGTCTTGGCTGCAGTCGCGTCCAGTCCGCGGCCGTTATCTGCGATCCGGAGCCAGACCTTATTTTCTGCTGCCTTGAGACTCACAATCACCTTGGTTGCCCCTGAATGCCGGGCAATATTGGTGAGCGCCTCTTGCGCAATACGAAACAGATGCGTCTCTGTCTCATCCGGCAATCGACCCGGCAAATTGGAATCGAATTGAAGTTCAAGACCCGTGCGTTGCGCAAATTTTTCAGTCAGCCAGCGCAATCCTGCCTCAAGTCCAAAATCATCGAGAATCACGGGCCGCAGCAATTGGGAGAGCTCGCGCACATTGGCAATCGCTTCATCCACTAGAGAAAGACAATCCTGTTTTCTGTCTTCAAGTTGTGTGTTGTCCAGCGCGAGAAGATTTGCTTTCACCGCAGCAAGACTCTGCCCAAGCTCGTCGTGCAGTTCGTGCGAAAACCTCCGCGCTGCCGCTTCCTGGCTTTGCAGCATGTGCCAGGAAACCTTGTTCAATTCCGATGCTTGCCATTGCATCTGGTGAATGCTCCAGCGTATGTAGAGGATCGTCACCGCTGCGCAGAGCAGTGCCAGTCCGAAGCTCGCCCCCAGTAGCCAGGAAGACTGTTGTGCCAGGTCTTTCGATTCTGCCTCAATCGAATTTTCAGCCGCGCTGACTCGGCTCCCGCTCAGCACTAGCAATTCATGCACTAGTTCCACCACCTCATCATGATTTTCAAATAGCCGGTCCAGGGGCATGTTGGGCAATTCGCCCTTCATACTCAGTAGCTTCCGCGCATCGGCGGAAAACAACTTTGCCTTGGCGCGAAGCGCCGCCCAGCGTGCAGCTTCAGGTGAGGATGCGGAACTGGCTGCTGCCCGGTCAAGAGCCAGATCGGTATCCTCAAGCCGCTTCAGCAGGTCCTCCCGGTCGAGGGTATCTCTCTTGTGCATCAACTGATGCAGCACTGCAGTCTGCGTATCCTGCTCTGCCTGTACTTCATTGAGCAGGCGAGCCACCAGCAACTGTTCTCCAACTACGCTTGCTGTATTTACTTCG
>JAPKYY010000680.1 GCA_026394095.1 Acidobacteriota bacterium
GTATCGAGATGACCTTTGTAGCAGTGGCCCCGACTGCATCGCGTGCCTGAACTGTTGCGGCAAATGTCCCTTTTCGAGTAGCCTTGCCAGTGAAAGAGCCGTTGGCTGCGACGGTGAGACCCGCCTCTGGCGCCGCATTAATCAGAGTCCATTGGTAGGGAGCCTGTCCGCCTGCGGCATCCAGTTGTCCCAGATAGGGCTCGGCTGCCTTTGTTTGTATCGGACCTTCTGTCAGGATTCGAAGAGCGCCGCCGAGCACACCGATCGAACATGCAGTTTGCGTTTGGGCCTGCCGTGCGTCCCTTACGCCGAAGGTAAAGATGAATGCACCTGCAGTGGTGGGGCGTCCAGCGATCGTTCCCGTAACCGCATCGAGATTCAAGCCGGGCGGTAGCTGGCCATCCGCGAGATAGAAGCTGTAGGGCTGTGAGCCGCCGAGCACATTCGCCTGGGAGTTGTAGGGTACACCGAGTTCGGCTTGCAAGCTTGGGCAGCCGAGGCGGAAGTTGCCCTGGAATACGGCAATGGACAGGCTGCGGCCAACGCGACTTCCAGCGTTATCGGCAACCTCTACATCAAAGCGGAAGGTGCCAGAAGTGGTGGGTGAACCGCGAAGGGTCCCATCTGAGGCAAGACTGATGCCCGGGGGGAGAGCGCCGCCAGTGACTGAGAATCGATAAGGAGGAGAACCACCTGCCGCCTCGATACCCGCAGAATAATTAACGCCGACGGTGGCACCGTTCAAAACAGAACTAACGAGACGAAGCGGGTCGGAGACAGTGACCGTGATCGTATAGTTACGGAAGGCCTGCTGCCCGTAGGAGTCGCGAACGAGGAGCCGGAATGGGAAGCTCCCAGCCTGCTGTAGAACGCCGCTGATCCTCACCTGATTGCCCACAATAGCGAGGGAGAGGTCAGACGGCAGAGATCCGGTGAAGCTTGCGGTGTACGGGGAAAGACCGCCTGTAAAATCGATTGCTGCTAAATAGCTCGAACCTAACTGTGCATTGGGAATTGAGGTTGTAAGGATCGAGAGCAATGGCGTATCGCTAACGGTATTGATGCAACTGGAGGTGGTGAATGCAGAGAAGCCCCCGGCATCAGTCACGCGAAGATTGTAAAAGAAATCCTGAGTAGCAAAACCTGGGCCTCCACTGGAAGGGGGGGCCGAGGAAAAGGTTGGCGGCAGCGCCGTGAGAGTGCCAGAGATGAGGCCGGAATTGGGGTCGAGGCTTAGGCCTGATGGGAGGGAGCCCTGAGAGAGAGAGAAGGTGTACGGTCTTTTCCCTCCGGACGCAATAGCGGGAGAAGCGTAGAATTCACCGACAAGCATGTCATTCTGATCTGGGCAGGCAACATGCATAGGGGCGATGCTGGAGTCCACGACTGAAATGCTGCAGGAAGCCGTGAGTGGCTGACTGGTTGCGCCAGTGGCAATTGCAGTGAATGAATAGAATCCCGGAGTCGATGCCGTCCCGGAAATCTGGCCGGTTGCAGAGTTGAGGCTCAGCCCAGGAGGCAGGCTTCCACTAATGGAATAGGTTGGGTTCAAAGTCGAGTTCAGGCTGAGACCCGAACTGTAAAGCTGTCCAAGGGTCACGCCGGGCAAGGAGCAGCGCAAGATTGGTTGAAAATCACGGGCAAGAACAAAAATGGTGAGGGCCAAATCGTTGGAATGCCCTGCTGAATCCTGTGTTCGAACACGAGCGAGAACTGCGCCAGGAGTGGTTGGGGTGCCGGAAATTCTTCCGGTGCTTGATTCGAGGGTGAGGCCATCGGGCAAGGAGCCACTGATGATTGAGTTTGAGTATCCTGTCTGCCCACCGATTGCACCAATGAAGGAACGATAAGGGACGCCGACTCTAGCCGTCGTCCTGGCACTCGTGGTTTGCAATACGCTTTGAGGTGTAATGCTGCAACTCTTGGATACCTGTCTCGCTTGGGTATCAGTTACCGTGACGGTGAAGTTGAATGTGCCAGCGGCATTGGTGGTACCACTCACCAGTCCTGAACTTGGGTTGAGCGTCAGACCCGCGGGAAGTTGCCCCAAAGTAATGGCATACGCAGAAGCAGCGAAGGGGCTCAAGCCCACTGCGCTTGAATACGGTTGCCCAAGATCAGCATAAGCTTGAGGACATGAGAAATTCGTGACCAGAATGTCGTAAATTCTGCTGCCCACGCTGTTGCCGCTGTCAGTGACCTGAATTTGAACTGGATAGTTGCCCGAAGCGCTTGGTGTTCCGCTCAGGACGCCGGCAGGGCTCAGGGTGAGTCCCGGGGGAGTTTGTCCGCTTGAGGGGCCTACCGGAGCCGACATCGTGAAGGTATAGCCGGTTCCAGTGCCGCCTGTGGCGGTCATGGCTGTGGTTGGGTAAGATTCGCCAACGACACCGATCGGAAGAGCGGTATTGGTCACCTGGGGCAGGTTGCTTGGGTTGGTAATGACAATTTGGGTTTGAGCAGTCGCAGTTCTCAACTGCGTATCCGTAACCCGAACGGAAAAAGTAAAAGTACCTTGCAAAGAAGGCAATCCGTCGATGATTGCAGTTTGAGGATTCAGGCTAAGGCCAGGGGGTAAGGCTCCGGCTGAAATGCTAAAAGTGAACGGGGAAGCGCTGCCGCTCACGGCACCTGTAATCGTTTGGGTTACATAGGAGGCGCCAACTTGACCTTGCGGCAAAGTGAAGGGTGAAAAAGAGGGTGGGAAATTGGCCGTGGCTTGAGGCCAAACCGGGCTCGCAGAGAGAAGGAGCGTAGTCAACAAAACTCGTTGGAAATTGGTCATTAGCGTGGCGCTCCTGCAGACGGCGTTCCTGGATTCACTCCGACAGAGCTTCGGCTGGCACCGTTATCCCGCGTCACTGCATATGCCGTTCCAGCGGCAGCGGCAACTCCTACAGCAATTAATGCAGCAGTAAGACCTGAAATGGCTGCTGTTGTCGCTACTATATTTGACTGGCTGACTACAATCTGTCCAAAAGACTGTTGGAAGTTGGCGCGAACCTGGATGTTGTACTGTCCAGACTGGCCATTGGGCTTCAATCCTCTGGCAGCAGCACGGCCTTTGGCGTCAGTCACGGTAGAGATCATGCGAGAACCATTGGAACTGACCAGTCCCGGGCCCGAATCGGGCAGCAGAAATACAACTGCTGCACCCGCAATGGGCTTGTTGTTTTCGTCGCGTACTTCGACAATCGTCTCGCGGGCCGTACGGCTCTTGATGTTGTTGATCGCCGAATCGCCGCTGATCAGAACGATGTTGAGCTTTGGAGCCCCAGCAGACGCAGGCGGATCCTGGGAAGCGAAGCCCGTTTCTGTGACTAGCAGAATTAGTATTTGAGCAATCAGCTGACGCATGGATAACCTTTGCATATCGTTCTATAAGAATATACTGAAGAAGAATTTGGAGGCCGACAAAATGTTTCAGAGAATTAGCTGGATGGCGCTGCTGGGGAGCGCACTGGTGTGGTCGCAAGATGCGAGTACTGATAATGGCCCTAGACTTACGGCACGTGAGATCTTTTATGGTGCAAAGCCAAGTGCGCCGCCCGCTCCTGCTGTGGTGACAGCTGCGAAGAAGACTCCGAAACCTGTGGAACAGGCCCGGACACAGCGGCCGAAATCAGGTGGAGAACCTGTAGAGCAAACTGTACCGGTGAGACTGGCGGCCGACACCGTTTCTCAAGGTGGTGGGCTGGCTATGCGGTGGACCATTACACAGTTGATGCCAGACGGGAACAAGAAAGAAGTGCCCACGACGCAAGCCTTCAAGAGCGGAGACCGGATCAACGTTCGCGTTGAAGTGAATGAGTTCGGCTATCTATATATACTGGCCCGCGGTAGCTCAGGCAAATGGAGCCCACTCTTCCCTTCTCCGCAGATTTCTGGAGGCGACAACAGGGTAGGCCCAAATCAGGCCTATACAATTCCGGCCGGCTTCGTATTCAAATTTGACGATCAGCCTGGGGAGGAGCGCATCTTTATCGTATTTAGCCGCAAACCTGAACCCGATTTCGATGGCCTGATTTATAAGGTGGCCCCAGAGCGCAATCAGGTTCCAGCTGCTTCACCTTCGGCGCCGATCCGGCCTGCTCCGGGCATCATCCTCGCCAGCAACAGCAATTTCGGGGATCCATTCGTGGATCGTGTCCGCACCATGTACGCTCGCGACCTGATTGTAGAAAAAGTAGAGGGTGAACAAAAGAGCTCTAACCTTGGTCCTCGTTTTGAGCATGCAGCATATGTAGCCAGCAAGCGGGGGGATGATCCTCGAGTAACGGCGGAAGTGACGCTGACACACAAATGAAGCTACTAGTCTCAATCCTGATTGCAGGTTCTTTCCTTTTTGCACAGAGAGCTGACCCGAAGAAGGCGCGCGACCTTAAGGTAGAGGCGGATCCCTTTCCTGAGGGGGAGAGCCAACTGATGACCAAGAAGGTGGAGATCCCTCGCAGCTATGCGATCGTGATGGGAGTTGGGGCTTACCAGAATTTGCCCAAAGACTTGCACCTTGCCTATTCAGAGCGCGATGCGGACTCTTTGTATTCGATCCTCATTAGCCTTGAGGGTGGAAACTTCCGGTCTGAAAATGTTAAGAAACTGCTTGGCCCGAAGGCGACACTC
>JAPKYY010000568.1 GCA_026394095.1 Acidobacteriota bacterium
CCACTCTCATTGGCGTCGTAGCCTTTGATCTCCTTACCGGTGTCCTGATCGGCATCGGCCTAACGGTTCTCAAGATGGTCTACAAAGCTTCTCGCCTCGGTGTAAAGCTCGTATCCCATCATTCCGGACGCTCAGACATTTACCTGGAAGGTTCTGCCACTTTCCTTCGGCTTCCTGTGCTGGCAGATACGCTGGATCGCGTGGCTCCACAATCCGAGCTGCATATCCATTTTGAAAATCTCACCTATCTCGATCACTCCTGTCTCGACCTGATTCAGGAATGGAGGCAAACACACGAAGGCAATGGCGGCAAAGTCATTGTGGAATGGGACCGGCTTGTCTCGCGCTATACCAAAGCCAAAGCCTAACGAACCAGCGAAACTCCAGGCCCGGCCGGAATCTGCTGTGTATCCAGAATCTCCCCCGTTTCCGGATCGAGGTGTGTTGCAAGCTGCCCAAGGATGTCCCGCACAAACATCACGTCTCCATTGGGCGTAAACTCCAGATTCTGTGGTTGAATCAATCGCGGCAACGCGATCCGGCGCACTACCCGGCGCGCCTGCACCAAATCGTTCAAGCTGGTCCCCATAACGAAAATGGTCGATCCATCGGGGCTCAACACGGCAGACTGCGGCGTTGTTGTACCCAGTGAAATCTGATTCCGGATTACCCGCGTCGCTGGATCGATCACAAACACATAGCCCCGGTCGCTCACACTCTCAGGGTTTCGTACCACCGCATAAGCAGTTCGTCCCGATGGCGAAAAGAAAAGCCCAACCGGAACAGCCTGAGGGTTCAGGCGAAACGGAATACTCGTCACCACGCGCTCACTCACCGGATCTGAAATGGAGATCTGATTGGATGTCCCCGCATGAGTCACCCAAACCTCCCCAATTCCGGGCCGCAAGGCAATCTGTCGCGCCAGTGGTGGCAACACAATGGAGCGTCCAACCGTCAGCGCCACCGGGTTGAGCAAACGAACGGTAAATTCAGTCCCGCCACAAAGCACTGCAATCCGGTTCTCGGCCAGAGCCGCATTGGGGCTGCTGAAATTACTAAAGGGAAAATCGTAGAGCTCGCGGGCAATTCGCAGCGGTTCGGGAATTTGCAATTCCTTCTCCTGCAATCGAACGCGCGTGTACTTGCCTGCCTCACGCTTGCTGGTCCACACCTGCACACGAGAGAACCCGTTGACACCGGGAGCGGGAAAAATTGCAACTTCCAAAAACTGCCCAGTCCCATCCTGCCTGTCCGCAGTTTGATTCCGGGCCGCCTGTCTGCCGCTGGGTCCAAGCAACTCTACGACGCCACCCTGCAGCATCGCAACACTCACAACATAAATCAGAAGTCTCATTGGATATACACCGATTTCGTTTGCCATTGCGAGAACAGCAGTAGCCCGCCATCAAGGCCCGCTCCACTGAAAGGGACCGCCCGGCTCAGCGGAACAATTCCGATTCCAAGCATCGCTAGCGACCCGTCGGGCCGTCCAAACGACAACGGCAGATTGGACATCAAGTCTGGCGAGAGTTGAATCGTGTCGACGCCAGGAGCAGCGAGACAAGTAATCGCGGTAGTCGCATTGTGTACTGCAGAATAAGCTACCAGGGAAAGCTCGCTGGTGGCATTAAAGTCATTGGGTGTGAACTGAATCCGCGTATTCACATTACGCCGGATACGCTCAAGCAGCGCCCGTCCACCCCAGGCGAATAGATTGGTAAGGTTCGGCTGGACACTCACATCGCCAACTGCACCGCTAAAGCTAAGCGTAGTCGCGTTCGGGAAATCCAGCTTCGGAAGACCCACGCCATCATTGGCTCTCAAGCTTCCAACCACGGCCGAATATCCAGCCTGCGGAACCAACGTTCGAGGAATCTCAGACGTACCGCTGAAGTTGGTGCTCAACCTCAGGGCAGACCCTGCATCGAGTGCACTCGACGCAGGCAGTGTGCCTCGCATTGCCGCCCCGCGCAACAGATTTCCACTTGCCTGCTGCACCATACAAGTACCCGGAGGCGGATAAGAGAACTGAGGATCAAACGCAAAAGGCGATGGCTCGCGGTTCCAGAAGTATGCGCGAAGGGCCTCGGTTGTATTCTGTTCAGTGGTCGTGATGTAGCTATCGATCTGGTGCAGCGTTCGATCCAGCATCACCATCCCCTGTCTGCGCGAGTTACGAATCAGATTCGTGAATGGATTGAATGTGTCGCTGCACCGAGCGCCCGATGTATTCGCAATCGCCATCGTGACCGTATTCGATACCGTATTGCCGGCCTTGATCCGCAGTGGCACGTAGCAGCCAAGCGGCGCATCCTCAGGCACCCGAACGACAATCTGGTCTACTCCGGCACAACATGGGCTGCGGCCGCCATAAAGTTTGATCGCATCTCGCTCCCCGATGGTAATGGTGAGCGGAATCTCAAGATTCTGGGCAGCCGGTGCAATGTTATCGGCAAAAGGTGCCCGCCCCAAACCCGTGGCCCAGATTGTGATTACCTGCCCGCGAGCCGCCGAGCTATCAAGCGAATTCACTGGCTGGGACGGCAAAATTGCATTGATCTGATTGAGCGAAACAAATATCGGAATCGCCGACACACTTGTACCGCCCTGAGTCAGCGTCAGATTCACCCCGTTAAAGCCGGGAAGCAACGGAAACGCACTGACCGTTGCAGGCGTCGATGGGCCGATGTTCGATCCGAAAACAGTAAAGACACTACCGCGCGCAATTCCGGCATTCGGCAACCCGGGCGGAGCCAGACTGGCAGCATTCAAAACACCACGAGCCACAATTACGGGCTGAGTTGCAAACTGCCCCAGAGCCAGCATCGGCAGCATCACAAACGGAGCAAAACGTAGAAGCATCTACCCCTAATCTACAATGAGTCCTCACTTTAGCGGCTGGGAACGCTAAACTGGAACTTCCCTCACATGTTGCAAGCAGGAATTGTTGGGTTGCCCAACGTAGGTAAGAGCACGCTCTTTAACGCATTGACCAAGTCGCGCAAGGCGATGGCGGCGAATTATCGCTTCTGTACCATCGAGCCCAACGAAGGCATGGTGACCGTTCCCGACGAACGTCTCGCCGTCCTCAGCAAGCTCTCCGGATCCGAGAAGCTGATCCCCGCTGTCTTTCAGTTTGTCGACATCGCGGGCCTCGTCGCAGGCGCAAGCAAGGGCGAAGGCCTCGGCAATCAGTTTCTCGCCCACATCCGCGAAGTAGACGCGATCGTACAGGTCGTCCGTTG
>JAPKYY010000178.1 GCA_026394095.1 Acidobacteriota bacterium
AAGGAGCCTTCTCCCTCTGGCAAGCCAAATGTAATCTAAGACTCAGCTTCTACCGCATGCTCGCAACGCAATTGAAGCTCGCAGCCCTCAAAGATTCCCTCACAGAACTCAACCGCGCCATCAGCATTCTCGAGACGCGCGAAAAAGAAGGAGAAGGCTCAAAGCTCGACCGGCTCCGCGCGCAACGCGAGCGCCATGACATCGACGCAGAACTCAGCTTCCTCGATTCAATGCTGGCCACCGAACGCGGCAGCCTTCTCGCCTATCTCCCTGCTGGCGTGTCGATCGAAGAACTCACTGGAGACCTGGCAATCCGCGCGGCGAGTCTCGACACGGCCGAGCTCCTGCAAAAGACTCTCGCCACCCGCGCCGACATTCAGGTCGAGCGTCAAAGAATCGAACAGTACCGGATGGAGCAGCTCGCCGCAGACCGGTTGCGTTACCCCGAGCCTGTCCTCAATGCCGGCCTCAAGCGAGCCGAGCTGGGCCAACCTTCAATAGCGAACGGCCCCGTGATCGGCCTCAGCATGGCCATACCAATCTTTCAGAAAGGCAAATCGGAAGTCTCCCGTTTTGCCGCAGAGCGGGAGCGCGCCACCGCCCGGCTCGACATCCTCCTGCGCCGCACCCAGGCAACTCTAGACGCAGCCGCACGCGTCTTTAACATTCGCAAAGCCGCCCTCGACAAGTACCCGGCTTCCGGCCGCGAAATCGTCGACATCGCCACCATCGCCTATCAGGAAGGCGAAACCGGCATCCTGCAACTGCTCGACGCCTACCGTGTAGAGCGCCAATCCCGCCTCAGAAGAATCGATCTCGAAGCCGCCACCCGCGAAGCCTGGCTCACCCTTGAATCCGTAGTTGGAGAGGAACTCCCCCGATGAAACAGAATCTTTGGATCCCCTTAGTTCTATTGCTGAACGCCTGCGAAAAGCCAGCGCCACCTGCTGCTGTCGAAGAAAAAGTAGAAGTCGTAAGCGCTACCAACTGGACGAAAAAGACCGAGCTCTTTGTCGAATACCCGCCGCTCGCCGCAGGCCAGATCAGCCGCTTTGCCATTCACCTCACACGCCTCGACAACTTCAAGGCAATGCGACAAGGCATCGTCCAGGTAAGACTCGGCCCCTCCGTCTTTGAAGTCGCCTCACCCTCACGTCCAGGCATCTTCGGCATTGATGTAAAGCCGACAGCCACTGGCGATTTCCCGCTCAGCATCCAGCTGAAAGGCGAAGGCCTCGACGACATCCACCAACTCGGCACTGTCAAGGTCACAACCAAACGCGAAGCACCCAAACCAGAAGAAGAGACCAATGAAATCTCCTTCCTCAAAGAGCAGCAATGGACGCTCGACTTCGGCACCTCGCTCGTCGAAGCCAAAACCCTTCAAGAAGATCTCCGCGTCCCTGCCGAAGTCACCGCCCGCTCCGGCGGCGAAGCTAGCGTCGATGCTCCACTTGATGGCCGTCTCACGCTAGACACCCTCCCCATCATCGGCACCACCGTTAAAGCAGGTCAGGAGATCGCCCGGCTCACTCTTCCCACCAGCACACCCAATGATCTAACCGGCCTCGAACTCGCAAAGGCCGAAGCCCAGACCATGCTCGATCTCAGCCGTAAAGACCGCGAGCGTGCCGCACGCCTCGTAGCCAGCGGTGCAGCGCCCGCTCGCCGTCTCGAAGAAGCCACAGCTCTCGAACAAAACGCCGAAGCACGCCTCAAGGCAGCCGTAGCTCGCCTCGCGCAATACGACAACTCAAGCAGCGCCGAAGGCCGCGTCACTGGCTCCAAGCTCTTTGTGATCCGCGCCCCCATCTCGGGCACCATTCAAACGGTCAAAACCACTCCAGGCGCTAACGTCAAAGCCGGTCAGCTCCTCTTTCAAATCGTCGATCTCGATCAGGTCTACGTAGCCGCAATCCTCCCCGAGGCCGAGTTCCCGAAGATGCGCACCCTCAGCGGAGCAGAACTAGAAATCCCCGGCGTCGAAGCTCCTCGCCGTCTTGATCGGCTAATCACCATCGGCCGCGTCGTCGACTCTCCTTCGCGCACCTTCCCCGTCACCTACGCAATCGACAACAGAGATCGGCGCGTGGCCATCAACCAAACTGTATACGTCAGAATCTTCACCGGCACACGCGAGTCCACGCTCGTGGTTCCCGAAACCGCCATCGTCGACGATCAGGGCCAGCCCGTGCTCTATCTGCAGGCCAGCGGCGAAGGCTTCACCCGCCAGCCCGTAAAACTGGGCAAGCGCCAGGGAGGCATGGTTCAGATCATCGAAGGTCTCAAGCAGGGCGACAGGGTTGTCAGCAAAGGCGCTCACCTGCTGCGACTGGCCTCAATGTCCACGGCAGTACCCGCGCACGGGCATGTGCACTAGAGAGGATTTGCAATGTTTCAATTCTTGATTCGCTGGTCCCTTCACAATCGCGCGCTGGTGCTCTTCCTCGCCCTGGTATTACTCGTCTGGGGTGGCCTCACCGCTCGCCAAATACCACTCGATGTCTTGCCAGACCTGACGGCTCCGACGGTCACAATTCTCGTGGAAGCCCCCGGCATGGTGCCCGTCGAGATGGAGTCGCTGGTTACCTTCCCGATTGAATCCACCATCAACGGAGCCCCCGGCGTCCGCCGTGTTCGCTCCGCAACAGCAGTCGGTGTGGGCGTGATCTGGGTGGAATTCGATTGGGGCCAGGACATTCATCGAGCCCGGCAAATCGTCAACGAAAAGCTCGCCATGGTTGCCGCCACTCTCCCGCCCAACGTAAAGCCGCCCTACCCGGCACCGATCTCTTCGATCATGGGCGAGATCCTCTTTCTCACCCTGGAATCAAAAACACATTCAGCGATGGAACTGCGCACCGTCGCCGACACTATCCTCCGCCGCAGGCTACTCGCAGTATCCGGCGTCGCGCAAGTCATCCCGACAGGAGGCGAACAGAAGCAGTATCAAGTCCTGGCCTCGCCTCAACTCTTGCGCGAATACGCCCTCTCCATCGACGATCTTGAACGCGCCCTGCGCGCAGGTAGTCAGAACTCCTCCGCCGGCTTCCGCGTCTCCGGTGGCCAGGAATATCTCATTCAGGGCATTGGCCGCGCCGCCACAGAAGCCGCCATTGGCCAGATCGGAATCACCTCCAGGTCTGGCCGTCCGATCCTCGTCCGCGACGTAGCCGAAGTCCGCATTGGGCCCGCCCTCAAGCGCGGCGAGGGTTCACACAATGGAGAACCCGCCGTTGTCCTCGGAGTTCAAAAGCAACCCGGCGCCAACACTCTGGAACTCATGCGGCGGCTCGATTCTACCCTCGACGAAATTCAGGCAGACCTTCCAGCAGGCATGAAGATCGACAAACATGTCTTTCGCCAGTCTGACTTCATCGAACGTGCCCTTGGCAATCTCGCACTCGCCCTCAGAGACGGCTCGCTCCTGGTGGTTGTAGTAGTAGTCGTCTTCCTGATGAATCTGCGTGCAGCCCTCATCACTCTAGTCGCGATTCCGGTCTCGGTCGTAACAGCCGTCATCGCCATGAGCTGGTTTGGCTTCACGATCAACAGCATGAGCCTCGGCGGCCTCGCCATCGCTATCGGCGAGCTGGTAGACGACGCCATCATTGATGTCGAAAACGTCATCCGCCGCCTCCGCGAAAACAAAGGCCAGCCCGCACTCGAGGTGATCTACAAAGCCAGTTGCGAGATCCGTGGCTCGGTCCTATTCGCAACGTTGATCGTCGTCATTGTCTTCCTTCCGCTCTTTGCTTTAACCAGCGTGGAAGGGCGCCTTCTAGCCCCACTCGGCTTCGCCTACATCGTCAGCCTCGTAGCCTCTCTTTTCGTAGCCCTCACCTTGACGCCAGCCCTGTGTTCCCTCATCCTGCCCAGCGTCCTCCCCGCACAGGAGCCCTGGCTCGTGCGGCAACTCAAACGCATCTACCATCCAATCCTCGACATGTCATTACGTCACCTTTGGCCAATCGCCGCCCTTTCGATAATCCTCGTAGCCGGCGCTGCCATTGCCCTCACTCAGATGGGCCGCACCTTCCTGCCGGAATTCAACGAAGGCACCCTCACCCTGAGTGCCGTCACGCTCCCAGGCACCAGCCTTGCCGATTCAGACAATCTCGGCCGTGGCCTCGAACGCATTCTTCTCGACATACCGGAACTAGTCTCCACCGCCAGAAGAACCGGCCGCGCCGAGCTTGACGAACACGTCCAGGGCGTCGAATCCGCTGAACTCGACGTCACCCTCAAGATGGCCAAACGCCCCAAGCACGAAGTTCTGGCCGAAATCCGCGAGCGTGTCACGTTGCTCCCCGGCATGAACGTCACCGTCGGGCAACCCATCTCGCACCGCATCGATCACATGCTCTCAGGCACGCGCGCCAACATTGCCGTGAAGGTCTTCGGCGACGATCTCTACGTCTTGCGCAAACTGGCGAGGCAAATCGAATCGGCAATGCAACCCGTCGCAGGCATAGTGGATCTTGCCGTCGAGCAGCAAACAGACATTCCGTTGCTACGCGTTGTCGCCAGGCCCGAAGATGCCGCACGGTACGGCTTGAGCCCCGGTGAAGTAGCATCCCAAATCCAGGCTGCCTTCGTAGGCACAGAACTCAGCCGCGTCCTCGAAGGCCAGATCAGCTTCCCTCTTGTCTTGCGATACCCGAAAGACCTAGGCGAGCTCAACCGCATCCTCATCGACTCGAACACCGGCTCCAAGATTCCAATAGAGGCCGTCGCAAACATCATCGAAGATCGTGGCCCCAACTTCATCAGCCGCGAAGGCGTACAACGCAAAATCGTCATACAGTGCAACGTTGCCGGCAAAGATTTGCTCAGTGTTGTCGAAACAATACGAAAAGCAGTCTCAACATCGATAAAACTGCCACGCGGCTATCGCGTTGAATACGGCGGCCAATTCGAAAGCGAAGCAGAAGCATCAAGACGGCTCGTCCTGCTGGGCGGTCTTGTCATAGCGGCGATCCTGCTGATCCTCGCCACAGCCTTCGGCTCGACGCGCGACGCACTGATCATCATGCTGAATCTTCCCCTCGCCCTCGTAGGTGGTGTCCTCGGAGTCTATCTCTCGGGCGGCATCCTGTCGGTTGCATCGCTCATCGGCTTCATCACACTATTCGGCATTGCCACCAGAAACGGCATCATGCTGATCTCGCACATCCGCCAGGTCAGAGAAGAACCCGGCGTTACCAACTTGCGTGACGCCATCATGCAAGGAGCAAGCGAAAGACTAGCGCCAATCCTTATGACAGCCCTCGCCGCCGGCCTCGCCCTCACACCAATAGCCCTCGGCGCCGGCAAACCCGGCAGCGAGATTCAAGCCCCAATGGCGATGGTGATCCTCTGCGGCCTCATCAGCTCCACACTGCTCAACATGATTGTCGTCCCGGCTGTCTATTTTAAGGCAGCCCAACGCAAATCCTAGCGGGAAGCTTTCTCCCTGCGCGCCTTGCGGATTTTCATGAGCTCCTTCATCTGCTCCTCACTCAAGATCTTCTTCAGTTGCGCATCAGCCCTCTCGTCGATCGACTGCGCTTCCTTGCGCATCTTCAGCTTGGTGCTCAACGAAGCTTCTTTCGGGTCGCCATACTTCTCGCGGATGGTCAGCAATTCCGCCGCCTGCTCGGTTAGAATGGGCGCAACTTTGCTAGCCAGCTCCGTGCTCAACTTCAACTTGCTGATAGTCTCGACAACCGCAGGTGGCACCTCCACCTGCGCCATCATCACAAAGGCCAGCAGCAATAGATATTTCATAATTTGAGACGAGGATAGCAAGTCTCAATCGCCAGCAAGGCTCTCCAGCGGCGAAACGCGCGATGCCCGCCGGGCCGGCAGAAAAGCCGCCAGCACCGCAGCTGCTACCAGCGCTACTGCAACTGCCGCATAGGTGAACGGGTCTGCCGCACTCACTTCATACAGCAACGACGACAGCAACTTGCCCAGGGGAATCGCTGCGGCGACTCCGGCGACTACACCAATCAGTGCCAGCTTCAATCCGTGCACCACAAACATGTTTCTTACTGTTGACTCTGGCGACCCCAGAGCCAATCGAATTCCAATCTCACGAGTCCGTTGCGACACCGTATAGGAGATCACACCGTAAATCCCAATCACTCCCAGCAACAGCGCCAGCCCCGAAGCAATGCTGAGCATCGTGAGCGTAAACGAAGCTCGCGCCAGCGATCGCGTATAAATCGCCTGCAGTGTCCGAGGATTCGCAATCGGCACATTCGGATTCACCGCCCACACCTCCTGCCGGATTGAGTTCATCAGCGTTGCCGTCCCGGCACCATGGCTACGAATCGCAACTCCCAGACTTCGGCTGACTCGAACCTCCTCACCATACATCTGCTTCACCGCCAGCGGCCAATAGACTGAGGCAACAGCGGGCTGGTCTACCCCGTCGTCGCGTTCATTTCCCACCACACCAATCACCTCGCGCCACACACCTTTTTCACTCTCGCGAACCCGTTTGCCGATCGCCGCTCCAGGGCTACCCCAAAGCTCAGTCGCAAGCTTCTCGGAAACCATCACAACAGCGCGCATGTCTGTGATGTCAGTCCAGCTCAGATCCCGCCCTGCCTTGAGCGGATTGCCCATCGTTGAGAAATAACTGGGGCTGATCCACTTGTAACGACGAATCGCCGGAAGCTGCCCTTCGCGATAGCTCACGCCCTCCACGTAGATCGGATCATTGCTGTGGTTCCCATCCATTGTGATCGAACTCGACATACCCGCAGATTTCACCCCAGGTATCTTAGACAGTCTTTCCATTACGTCCTGTTGGGCCCGCATCACGCTCTTTGCCTCAGGCACCAGTGAGCTTGGAATCGAGAGCCGAAACGTCATAACCTGCTCCGGCTGAGTGAAGCCAGGCTCAACCCGGGTGAGCGCGCTCATCGAGCGAATCATCAACCCGGCCCCCACCAGCAGCACCATAGCCAGTGCAACTTGAACCACCACCAATCCGTTGCGGGCAAAATGGCGCTCACGGCCATCGCTCATCGTCCGTCCACCCGAGCGCAATGACTGATTCAGGCCTCTGCCCGCATGCTTCCAAACCGGAATCAATCCGAGCAGTAGTCCGGCAATCGCAGAGAGTCCAGCGGCAAAAGCGAGAGACTCCATGCTTAGCGAAATTTCTTCCAACCGCGGCAGATAGGGCGGAGCCAGATAATGCAGCAACCGAATTGAGGCAGACGCTATACCCACGCCAAC
>JAPKYY010000611.1 GCA_026394095.1 Acidobacteriota bacterium
GCTTCGCGCTTTGAGAC
Source organism: Acidobacteriota bacterium (assembly GCA_026394095.1). Taxonomy (GTDB): domain Bacteria; phylum Acidobacteriota; class Terriglobia; order Bryobacterales; family Bryobacteraceae; genus Bryobacter. The sequence continues at coordinate 18 of JAPKYY010000611.1, forward strand.
CGGGGATGAGGCGCAGTTGTTTTTGCGGGAGGGCATTTTTGCAGTGGGGGTTGGGGCGGACCGTTACCAGGCGGGTTTGCAGTTGCTTTCGCGCGGAGATCTGGATGTGATTTTGCTCGATGACGGATTTCAGCATCGTGGCTTGGCCCGGGATCTGGACATCGTTTGTGTGGACGGGTTGCGGCCTTTCCCAGGGTGGGGTGTACCGCCTATGGGATATTTGCGGGAGCCGCTCACGTCACTGGAGCGGGCGGATGTGTTTGTGATTACGCGGGCGCGGGCTGGGGTTGAGATGACGGGGCTGAAGAGGATGTTGGGTGGTAAGGAAGTCTATACGGTTGGGACGGAGGAGTTGTTGCCGGAATTGCCGGAGGTGGGGAAGCGGGTGGCTTTTTGCGGGTTGGGAAATCCGGGGTCGTTCCGTCAGAGCCTGGACCGATTGGGGCTTGGTGGGGTGGAATTGGTTGTGTTTCCGGATCATCACGATTACTCTGAGGCGGATCTGGCTGGGTTGAGGGCCAGGGGAGAGGTTCTGATTACTACAGCGAAGGATGCGGTGAAGGTTCGGGGGGCGGTTTTTGTGTTGGAACAAAGATTGGTGGTTCCAGCGGGGCTGAAAAAACGAACACGACCATAAAGGTCGGTTATAATAGAATTTCCGATGCCAAACTCGAGTTCTTCCACGAGTCCTGCGGCTAACAAGAGAATCATTCTCCTGTCGCCGAGAGGGTTTTGCGCTGGCGTGGTCCGCGCGATTGATGTAGTCAAGATCGCACTCGATCTCTATGGTGCGCCGATTTACGTGCGCAAAGAGATTGTTCATAACAAACACGTTGTGGATGAATTGCGCGCCGCCGGGGCGGTATTTGTCGAGGAATTGTCTGAAGTGCCCAGCGGGTGCCGGGTGATTTTCTCTGCTCACGGTGTGTCTCCTGCGGTGAGGACTGAAGCCGAGGAGCGCAATCTCAATGTGATCGATGCGACTTGCCCGTTGGTGACCAAGGTGCATCTGGAAGCTGTACGTTATGCGCGGAAGGGCTTCTCGATTGCGCTGGTGGGGCACTCGAATCACGATGAAGTTGTGGGGACGATGGGGGAAGCTCCCGAATGTACCTTTCTGGTGGAGCGGCCTGAGGATGTGGCAGGGATTACGTTCCCTGACCCAACCAAAATTGTTTATCTGACGCAGACGACGTTGTCGCTCGATGAGACCCGGGATATTGTTGCGGCGCTGAAGGAAAAGTATCCGCTGATTCAAGGGCCGCCTGCTCAGGATATTTGCTACGCGACTGAGAATCGCCAGATCGCAGTGAAGGCTGTGGCCCCGCTGTGTGAATTGCTGTTGGTAGTAGGAAGCCAGAATTCCTCGAATTCGCGGCGTCTGGTTGAAGTTTGCGAAAAGACAGGTGTGCCGTCCTATCTGGTGGATGACTGCTCTGAAGTGAAACCGGAATGGCTTGACGGCGTCAAGACAGTATCGATCACCGCTGGCGCGAGTGCGCCGGAGAATCTGGTGGAGGAGCTGATGGCGTTCTTGCGCGATGAGCATGGTTTTGCTGATATGGAAGAAATGGAAATCAAGGAAGAAGACGTGCGATTTACTTTGCCGACAGAGCTTCATACGATTTCAAACCTAAGGCCGGTGAGCGCTAACGGATGAGTCCGCAAGTCCAATACGCGGATCCAGTGGCCTCCAGGGCAGTAGGGGCGGTCCGCAAGGCATCTGACTTTATGTTGCGCCGGCAACATCAGGCCGGATTCTGGTGGGAAGACCTGACAGCGGATACGACGCTTGAGTCGGATTACATTCTGTTTCAGTTGTGGTTGCACCGTGTGGAGAATGGGAAGTGGAATCCTCCGACACGCGCAACGATTGATCGTGCGGTTGCGTCGATTCTGGCGCGCCAGTTGCCGAATGGCGGCTTCAATATTTATCCTCAGGGGCCGGTGGAGATTTCTGCCTGTGTTAAGGCCTACTTTTCGCTTAAGTTGGCGGGGATTTCTGCCAGTGATGAACGGATGGTGCGGCTGCGGGATCAGATTCTTGCTCTTGGTGGAATCCAGGCTGCGAATAGCTATACCAAGCTGAATCTGAGCCTTTTTGGTTTGTATCCGAAGGACTGCGTGCCGAGTGTGCCGCCGGAGATGATGTTGCTTGGCAATTTCATCTACGAGATGTCCAGCTGGTCGCGGGCGATTGTGATTCCGCTGTCGATTATTGCCTCGTCGGACGTGCGGTGCCCGGTGCCATCCGGGTTTGATCTGAAAGAAATTGAGAAGCCCGGAGTGAGTTTCGACTTTCGGCCGGCAGATCAGTTCTGGAGCTTCAAGAACTTCTTCTACACAGCGGATTCTGTGTTGAAGGTTTATGAGAAGTCGCCGCTGAAATCTTTGTTGCGACCGATGGCGATTGAGAAGTGTGAGAAGTGGATGCTGGAGCGGTTGCAGTATTCCGATGGCCTGGCGGCAATTTATCCCCCGATGATGTATTCGGTGATGGCGATGGATGTGCTTGGATATGCCAAGGATGACCAGCGCCGTGTTGATGCGCTAAAGCATTTTGAAGATTTGATGGTGGATGATGATGCCAAGGGTTTCTATTTCCAGCCCTGTTTCTCGGTAGTTTGGGATACAGCGATTGCGGCTTATGCTTTGGCTGAAGTTGAGGCGACCCCGGCAAATCTGGATGTGCAGCAGGCGCTGAGCCGATGTGCGGACTGGTTATTGACCAAGGAATGCCGGCGTAAAGGCGACTGGGCGGTGAAGCGGCCGAAGCTTGAGCCTTCAGGCTGGTACTTTGAATTCGCGAACGAGTTTTATCCGGATATCGACGATACTGCGATGGTGTTGATTGGTCTGGACAAGGCTAAAGCAACCAATCTCACGGGTCAGGAGGCTGCGGCTCGCCGCGCGGTGAACTGGCTGATCGGGATGCAGGGCAAGGATGGCGGCTGGGCGGCGTTTGATGTCGACAACAAGTGGGAATTCCTGAGTGATGTTCCGTTTGCCGATCACAATGCGATGCTTGATCCGTCGTGCCCGGACATTACGGGACGCGTGATTGATGCGCTGGCTCGCTACGGGATTGGTGCCAATGATCCGTCGATGCGGCGCGGTATTCAGTACCTGATCGATTCTCAGGAACAAGACGGCTCCTGGTATGGCCGTTGGGGTGTCAATTACATCTACGGGACGTTTTTGGCGTTGAAGGGATTGCGGCAGGCCGGGGTAAGCGATCGCGAAGTTTATGTTTTGCGGGCTGGAGAATGGCTGCGGTCGAATCAGAATTCCGATGGCGGCTGGGGTGAATCCTGTCTGAGCTATGACAAGCATACCTATGTGAACGGGCCTTCGACGGCCAGCCAGACGGCTTGGGCAGTGATGGGTTTGCTTGCTGGTGGAGACCATACCAGTGAGAGCGTTCGCAAGGGCGTGGAATATCTGATCGAGACGCAGCGCGAAGACGGAAGTTGGGATGAAGAGCTGGCTACTGGTACTGGTTTTCCGAAGGTTTTCTACCTGACCTATCACATGTATCGCAACGCCTTCCCGATGATGGCGATTGCAATGTATCTGAATCGCGGGAAAGAGGCAAAGTGAGCTTTGTCAGGTGGAAGTGAAGCGGGCGCTGGTTACCGGTGCTACCGGCTTTGTCGGGTGGCATGTGGCACGAAAGTTAAAAGAGCGCGGAATTGAAGTCCGCGCTTTGTCGCGTTCGGGTGTGGTTGCTGAGCTGGATATCGAGACAGTGCGTGGGGATTTGCGGGATCGAGGTTCACTCGACCGGGCGATGCAAGGCTGCAGCCATGTGTTTCATGTGGCGGCGGATTACCGGCTGTGGGTGGCCGACGAGGCGGAGATGTATGCGTCCAATGTTGAGGGCACACGGAATGTGATGGAGGCATCGAAAGCTGCGGGTGTAGAGCGGGTGGTTTATTGCTCGACGGTGGGTGCGGTGGGGATGCGTAAGGGGCTGGTGGCAGATGAGGCTTCACCGGTTGGGGTGGAGGACATGAAGGGGCATTACAAGAGGTCGAAGTATCTGGCCGAGCAGGTGGCACTCGAGGCTGCGAAGGATGGAGTGCCGGTGGTTGTGGTGAACCCAACGACGCCGGTGGGGGATCATGATTTCAAGCCAACGCCTACGGGGAAGGTGATTGTTGATTTTCTTGAGGGGAAGATTCCTGCCTACATTGATACGGGTTTGAATTATGTGGATGTGGCGGATGTGGCAGAGGGGCATTTACTGGCGGCCGAGAAAGGACGCGTTGGGGAGCGTTACATTTTGGGGAGTGAGAATCTGACGCTGAAGCAGATGCTGGACAAACTGGGCGTGGTGAGTGGGCTGAAGGCTCCTACGGTTGAGATACCTTATGCGATTGCTTACGCGGCGGCGTATTGTTCCACGTGGTGGGCTGGCTTGACAGGGAAGCATCCGGGGATTGCGCTGGACGGCGTGCGGTATGCGCACATCAAAATGTGGGTGAGCCAGGCGAAAGCCGAGCGCGAGCTTGGTTACCGGCCGGTGGCTGTGGATGGGGCACTTGGGCGCGCTGTGGAGTGGTTCCGGAGGCGGCGATGAAGGATGTGCTGGTAATTTGCGCGATGGGGATGGAGGCGCGGGCGATTCCTGTTGGGTATCGGGTGGTGGAGTGTGGGCCGGGGTTTCGTGCGGCACGGGCTGCGCTGGATCTTGCTGTTGCGGCGGAGCGGCCGCGGCTGGTGATATCTGCCGGGACTTGCGGGGCTTTGGATCCTGGTCTTGCGATTGGGGATGTGCGGGTGGTGCGCAGGATTGAATCGCCACTCGGGACATTTGAGCCGATTGCACTAGCTGGGATACCGGCTGTATTGCGGAGCCAGGACCGCGTTGCGGTGACGGCTCGAGACAAGAAGCGATTGTTTGAGGATGGGGCAGAGATTGTGGATATGGAAGCGGCTGCGATTGCGTATGGTTGTGAAGCGCATGGGATCGCTTTTGCCTGTATCAAGGCGGTGAGCGATTTGGCTGGTGAGGATCTGCCTCTGGACTTTAATCTTTACCGGGACGAAACGGGTGGATTTCAAACCGCCCGGATCGCATTTGCTGGCATCATGAAGATAGCTGATTTACTGCGGCTGAAGCGTCAAGCGACGCAGGCTGTGCAACAACTTGGAGAGTCTTTTGAATTATCCGTCGCCGGAATTGCCTAAGAGCATGAGAGCTGCCGTTTATCGCGGCAAGCAACGTGTGGAAATTGAAGAAGTGCCAGTGCCCGAGATTGGGCCTGGAGAAATTTTGATACGCGTGGAGGCGTGCGGGATTTGCCATACGGATCTGAAGAAGATTGAGTATGGGTTGCTTGAGCCACCGCGAGTGTTTGGACATGAAACGGCTGGCATTGTGGCGGCTGTTGGTGAGGGCGTGACGAAGTTTGCGGTTGGAGATGCGGTGATCGGATTCCACCACATTCCCTGCAGGAAATGTTTTTATTGCGCTCGGAAATTGTATGCGCAATGCGCCGTCTATAAAAAGGTGGGGATCACGGCTGGATTTGAAGCGGCGGGTGGTGGCTATGCTCAATATGCGCGTGTGATGCCCTGGATCGTAGAGCACGGGGTAGAAAAGATTCCTGCCGGGGTTTCGTTTGATCAAGCCAGTTTTGTCGAACCGGTAAATACGTGCCTGAAGGGAGTGGAGCAGTCTGGGGTGAAGTCAGGGGATCTGGCGCTGGTGCTGGGGCAGGGGCCGATCGGGTTGATCTTTACGATGCTGCTGAAGAATCGTGGCATTGAAACGTTGACAACCGACACGATGGCCACCCGTCGTGAACAGTCGCTGAGATTTGGAGCAGCAGCGTCATTAAACCCGCTGGTTGAGGATTTGGCCGCTGAAGCTCGTGCGAGGACCGAAGGGCGAGGGGCTGATATTGTATTTGTGGCTGCAAGCGCACCCGGAATTGTAGAGGAGGCGATACGAGCGACCCGGCCAGGTGCGAGAATTATACTGTTTGCGCAAACATCTGATAAAGAACGAATCGAGATCTCAGGTGCGGACATCTGTAAGGATGAGCGTATATTGATGGGAGCATATTCAGCTGACGTTGATTTGCAGGTAGAATCAGCTAGGCTAGTATTTTCCGGGGAAATTCCAGTTGCCGAACTGGTCACTCACAGATTTCCGCTGAGTGGGATCATGGATGGGGTGAAATTGGCCACGCACCCAGACGAAAAATCGTTGAAAATAGTAATATTGCCTCAACAAGCATAAAGAACGGGAATCGAACCATAAACGCTGTGAAGCCAGAAATGCTCGCTGCCGTCCTGTACGGTAAAGAACACGTAAAGATCCAAAAAGTTGCCGTCCCTGAATTGGGCGAAGGCGACGTATTGGTTCGTGTTCGTGCGGCGCTGACCTGTGGCACAGATGTTAAGGTTTTTCGCCGTGGCTATCATGCCCGGATGATTGTGCCCCCAGCGTTGTTCGGGCATGAGTTGGCGGGCGATATTGTCGGGGTTGGGGCTGGAGTTCGAAACTTCAAAACCGGACAGCGAGTTGTCGCTGCAAATTCTGCGCCTTGCGGAGAATGTTTTTACTGCAAACGGAACAACGAAAACCTCTGCGAGAACCTCCTCTTCAATAACGGTGCCTATGCAGAGTACATCCGCATTCCTTCACGGATCGTGGAACGGAATATGTATGAGATTCCAGACCACGTTGCCTATCAGGATGCGGCACTTGTGGAACCGTTGGCTTGCGTGATTCGTGGCATCGATGAGACGAAAGTTCGGGCTGGCGATACTGTGGTTGTAATCGGTGTTGGGCCGATTGGCCTGATGTTCGTGAGGCTGCTGAGCTTGCGTGGGTGCAAAGTGATTGCGATTGGACGCCGGCGTCCGCAACTGGATCGGGCAGTCAAACTGGGTGCTCAGGTAACGCTGTCAATTCTTGAAGAGAAAGACATCGTCAAGGCTGTACGTCGCGAAACAGATGGTTATGGTGCTGACGTAGTGATTGAAGCGGTTGGCACACCTGAAACCTGGCAGCAGGCGATCTCGATGTTGCGGCGTGGTGGGGTGGCGAATTTCTTTGGGGGATGCCCGGCCGATACAGTGGTAAAGCTGGATACGCAGCTGATGCACTATTCAGAGATTACCTGCACGGCGAGCTTCCACCATACGCCTGCGCATGTCCGCAAGGCACTTGAAGCAGTTGTCTCGGGATACATCACGGCTTATGATTTCGTGACGGGTGAAGAGCCTCTCAGCAATCTGAACGAAGTATTAACGCACCAGCTACGCAAGAATGGCGCAATCAAGACAGCCATCATTCCTTGAGCCGGCCGCGTTTGTCCGCGATGCTGCTTCGATGGAGCGGCGCTGGGGATTAGACGAATCGCTCGCTTATACACGCTGGTTGTCTACCCACCACTACGAAAATTTTCATGTCGTGAGTGTTTTGCTGCCCAAGGAACTGCATCAGGATTTTTACAACGTATATGCGTTCTGCCGGTGGGCCGACGATTTAGGGGATGAGATTGGGGATACGGCAGAGTCTTTGCGATTGCTGTCGTGGTGGCGGGATTTGTTGTTGGGGGATGGCGGCGGGCATCCGGTGTTTGTGGCTTTGCGGCCGACGATGGTGGCCCGGAGATTGCCGCTGGTTTACTTTGACAATTTGATTCGAGCCTTTGAGCATGATCAGGTTGTTACCCGTTACCAGAATTGGGACGAGGTGTTTGCGTATTGTGTGAACTCGGCGAACCAGGTGGGACGACTGGTGCTGGCGCTGTGTGGCTACCACGATGAGGAGCGGGCGGTGTTGAGCGACTATACCTGCACGGGGTTACAACTGGCTAATTTCTGGCAGGATGTTCGGGTGGATGTGGGTAAAGACCGGATCTATATGCCTCTGGATCTGCTCGCGCGGCATGGGGTGCCCGAGAGCGATGTTATGGGTTTGCGTCAGAGTCCGGAGTTTGAGGCAGCGCTGGCTGAAGCCGTGGTGGTTGCCCGGGAGTTGTTTGTGAAGGGGTTGCCGTTGATTCCTACTCTTGATGCCCGGCTGGCTCTTGATATTGAATTGTTCTCCCGGGGTGGAATGGCGATTCTCGACAAGATCGAGGATGGCGGGTACAAGGTGCTGGATGCACGGCCGAAGATTGAGAAGGGTGAGCGGGTTTGGTTGCTGGTGAAAACAATTCTGAGCTGGAGCAAGAAACGGATATTTGCGTAGGGGGCGCTGAACCTAAGCTCGAAATATGAAAGAGCTTATTTTTGCTATTGCAGTGGGTGTGTTTGCCGGCAGCGACGTACCAGAGAAGCGGGTTTGGACTGCCGATCAGATCGAGTGGCAGCGGATTGACAAGGACGGCACCAAGTATGCCGTACTGGACGGCAACCGGGATGAAGCGGGTAAGCCGTTTACCTACGCGTTCTGGATGCCTGGCGGGGTGTGGGTGAAGCCGCATACGCATACGCAGCAGGCGCACGTGGTTGTCGTTAAGGGCAGCATCAAGCTTGGTTATGGGGCTAAGTTGGATAAATCTAAAACGATGGAGTTGAAGGCTGGACAGTTCTTTATTGTGCGGGCTGGTGAGGCTCACTTTGAGGTGTCTGATGGTGAGTGCCTGATTATCGGGACGGCTCTGGGTGGCTGGAAGACGAAGGAGCTAGAGTGAGTGCGATGATTCCGATTGATCCAATTGCGTATTTGAGTCAGTATCTGCGTGATCATTGCGAGGAGGCCATGTCGCTGGAGGACATGGCCCGGATCACCGGCTTTAGCGCGTTTCATTTGCAGCGGAAATTTAAGGCGGCGGTGGGGGTGAGCCCGAAGCAGTTTCAGGCACGGTGCCGGATGGAACGGGTGAAGCAGGTGTTGCATGGGAAGGGGACTGTTACC
>JAPKYY010000681.1 GCA_026394095.1 Acidobacteriota bacterium
AGCAATACGGCAGCGACAAGCCAGACCTCCGCGACCCCCCGCTCGTTAACGTAACAGACCTATTCGCTGGCCAGGGCCTCGGTACTGAAGGCCTCCCGATGGTCGCCATCACCATCCCCAAGCTCACCCTCTCACGCAAAGAACGTGACGATGCCAAAGCCTTCGGCGTAGAAAAAGGCCTCCGCGTTCTTGACGATTTGAAGCGCCTCGAGCGCGACATGCCCGATGCAATGGCCGAAGTCCGCAAGCGTACCGGTGTCACCGACGAAGACACCCTCATGATCGCAGCCTGGCCGTCTGAGCCCACCGGCCACCTGCCCGAGCAGACCGTCTATCTCGCCGCCGGCGCTCTCCGCCTCCACCTGGCCCAGAAGTTCAACGACCGTCACAAGCTCCTCGACCCCAAAGACCTCCGTCTCCTCTGGGTTACCGACTTCCCGATGTTCGAATGGGATTCTGAAGACGAGCGTTGGCAGGCCGCCCACCATCCCTTCACCTCACCTTTTGAAGAGGACATTCCGCTTCTTGAAACCGACCCGGCCCGAGTCCGCTCCAAGGCCTACGACCTCGTCATCAGCGGCGTCGAAATCGCCTCCGGTTCGATCCGTATCCACCGCCGCGACATCCAGTCCAAGATCTTCTCGGCCATCGGCTTCTCTATGGACGAAGCCAAGAACCGCTTCGGCTTCCTCCTCGACGCCCTCGAATACGGCGCTCCCCCACACGGTGGCATCGCCCTCGGCTTCGACCGTCTGATCATGATGCTCGCCGGCGAGACCTCGATCCGCGACGTCATCCCCTTCCCGAAAACCAGCAAGGGTACCGACCTCATGTGCGAAGCCCCCAGCACCGTCCCCGACAAGAACCTGCGCGAACTCGGCATCCAGCTCCGCGTCAAGGTCTAAACAGGAAGAGCGCCCGCAAACGGCGCTCTTCTTCTCATTAGTACTACCCCATTGATTGCAAACTAATCAGCACCGTTTCTGGTACCACACCATATTGTTTGATTTGCGGTTTAAAGTCACCCTTATAACATGAAGAAAATCCTATTCGCATTTTTAGCTACCACGGCATTGTCGATCCCCTCCTTTGCCAACCTACTCACTAACGGTAACTTCGATCAAACCGATAGCCGCGTTGGTCTCGTGAATGGAAGACGCCTCGATCAGTTGAGCGCCAACTGGGACGTCTACACTTCCATCCCCGGCTGGACCACTCAAAGCGGTCGCGGAATCGAAGTACAGGCCAGCGGCACTGTCGTCAACGCCCAAAGCGGCAACCTCTACATCGAGCTCGATAGCCACCCTAACAACACCAACAGTGGCAGCACCAACAGCATCATGTTCCAGACGGTAAACCTGGGCATCGGCGACTACATCCTCTCCTTTTACTACCGCCCTCGCACCGATACCCCCAACGATAACGGCATCCAGGCACGTATAGACACCCAGGTTCTATTGGACTTGAATGCAGTCACCAGTACTTTGAACACTTGGACAAAATACTCTGCCCTCTTTTCTGTAACTACAGCTGGTAACAAGAATGTGACTTTCGAAGCCACAGGGCTTGCCAACCAGCTCGGCGGCTTCATCGACACCGTCTCCCTTTTGGAGCGCACTTCTACCACAACCAACGAAACGGTCCCCGAGCCCTCTACTTTCGCTCTCCTCGGCGCATCCCTCCTTGGTCTGGGATACAAACTCCGCCGCCGCTAACTCGAATAACCCATCCTAAAGGCAATTGCGCTCATCCCAAGTTCATGACTTGGATCATGAGCGCAATTTGTCTTTTACAGCTAGACCTCGACGCCTACCGTTGGAAGTCCCGCGTCCTCCTCCAATTCGGCGACCAACCCAAGCTCTCCTCTCAAACCCAGGCTGCCTTCAAAGAACGAGACCTCATCCTACTCCCCGCCAACACCCCCGAACTCCGCAAAGCCTTCAACGTCAATGCACCCTACACCCTCATCCTGATCGGCACAGACGGCGACGAAAAGGCCCGCTGGCTTACCCCCATCGACCCTCAGCTAATTCTGAGCCTCATCGACTCAATGCCCATGCGCCAGTCTGAACTACGCCGCAAAAGCAAGTAACATAAAGCCATGTGGCGAGCCCTGTTTTGTATCCTGGGTTTATTATCTGCGCAGGATGAAGTGGTCTTCCGGGCCAACGTCGAACTCATCCGCGTAGACGTTGAAGTCCTCGATGGCGACCGCTCCGTCACAGGCCTCAAGCGCGAAGACTTCATCGTCCTCGACGAAGGCACCTCCCAGCCCATCCTCGACTTCGCCACAGAAGACCAGGAACTCGATCTTCTCCTGGCTCTCGACATATCCTTCAGCATGGGCCGCATGCTCAACACGATGAAGGCCCAGGCCCGCGACGCCCTTGCCAGGCTCTACTTCAGAGACCGTGTCGGCATCGTCGTCTTCGACTCCACACCCTACTTGGTAATTGAACCAACCTGGGATCGCCAGGCTGTCGAAACCGCCCTCCAGGGGATCCAAGTCAGCCGGGCCGGCACAGAACTCAACCAGACCGTCTTGTTGGCGGCCCAGTATCTTCGGCTCCATTCCCGTCCGCAAACTCGCCGGGGCATCATCGTTCTGACCGACAATTTTGGCTTCAAGGCGCTCCCCGACTCGACCGTCCGCGATGGCCTCTGGGAGGCCGATCTCGTCCTCAGCACCGTCTTTATGTCTTCCGGCTTTACTCGGATGCCCAACTATAAAGCCAATCTCGAGCCCTTTGCCATCGCCACAGGCGGAGACGTCTTCCGCGTCAGCGATGAGAACTTTGATCTCAACGAATCGCTCCAAAGAATGCGAAAGCGCTACAGCCTCATGTACCGCGCCCCTGCCCGCAAACCCGGAAGCGTCTGCCACATCAAGGTCCAACTCAGGAACCCCGCCCACAAACAATTCCAGATTCGCGCCCGCACCGGCTACAAGGCCGGAATCCCCGGCAGTGAGGCCCGCCAAAAACTGAGTCTCAAATAATTTGACCCATTACCCTCCTTGCTGCCGCCTTCCAGGCAGGAGACAGCAATGAGTTACCCACTTCTGAGACAACACGACAACCTCCCCGCCGTAGGCGTCCTGCAAAAGCTGCTCAAGCGCACCGGTGCCACAATCGAATGCGACGGTGCTTTCGGCCCGCGCACCAAAGCCGCCGTCACTCAATTCCAGTCCAGCAGGCACTTAGGCGCAGATGGCGTTGTCGGCGAGAACACCTGGCCCAGAATCTCAGCAAACGCAAACCTGCCCGTTGTTGATTGCATCGACGTCTTTGATCCCTCTCTGGCCCAACTCGAAGAGCGCGACATCCGCCGCGCTGGCGGTAACCCCCATGTAATTGGCGGCATGTCCAACGGCGTCGAACAAGCCGTCAACGATATCGTCCGCTCCAGCCGCAACGTTTTCCTTCTCCGCTTCCACGGCCATGGCGCTCCCGGTACGGCCAGCATTTCCAGCGGTCACGGAGAACTCGACCCCGGCATGATTCATCGTGCCGACATTACCCTGTCCAATCTCGCTTCGATCCGCCCCATCATCGCAAGGCTCCGTCCTATCTTTGGGCCCTATGGCTGCATCCAGTTTATGCACTGCGAAACAGGCGGCGGTCGCGACGGCCGCCAACTCCTCCAGGCCATTGCAAGAGAACTCGGAGTCCCCGTTTCAGCTGGCGTCAACACCCAATACGGTGGCGGAACAAAAACTTTCCGCTTCGAAGGTCCAACCTTCACCGCTCTTCCCAACGGCTCACTGGGAGATTGGTCCCGCGCACTCCCTGATTTTCCTGGCTTCTCACCCAGCTAGCGCTTCATCCGAACCACCCGGAACCCCAACACCGGTGCCTTAAAATCAGGCTTGTCCGCAAAACGCCAATTCGTCGCAATATTCATGCCCTGCGATTCATAATTCCCACCCCGCGAAATCTTCATTTCACCCGTCTTCCCCCCCGTTGGATTCACTGTAGGCGAATTGGCATAGTAATCTCGCTCGAACCAATCTCCTGTCCACTCCATGACATTCCCTAACATGTCATGCAGCCCATATCCATTCGCCAATAACTTCCTTACTTCCTGCTTCCGGTCTCCGCTGTTCTCGTGACTCCACGCCACTTCTTCCATATTGCGTGGTCGGTCTACTGTGGTTTTCCCCAGTGCAGCGTACTCCCACTCCGCCTCAGTCGGCAGCCGGTAGCGAAAGCCATCATTCTTCGCATTGAGCTTTGCAATAAACCCCTGCACTTCATTCCAGCTCACCTCAGACTTCGGAAACTCAGTTCCAGTCTGCTTGCCCGTCATTACAGCGTTCCACTGTTTCTCGGTCGTCTCTGTCACTGCCATTTCAAATGGCTGACTAATCCGCACCATGTGTCGGGGCCGCATCTGCTCATCATCAACATCCGAGCCCATAAAGAACTGCCCTGCAGGTATCGGGACAAACTCGATCACCTCCTGCATGGGTGCAGTTTTCACCTCAACCTTTTCTTCCACCTTGGGTACAACAGCAGCCGGCGCATATTCCAGCTTCGCTTGCGCAACCGGCACAGCCACCTCGGGCTTCGGCCTCAGAAAAGTCCAGTACAACCCCATCGCAACTACCGAAGCAACCGCCACCATCAACACCATACGTGGTGCCTTGGCTGTTATCGGTGCCGCACCACCCAGTGCCTCGACAAACGCACTGCAAGAGTCAAACCTCTCCCCAGGCATCTTCGCAATCGCCCGCTCCATCGCTGCCTGCACAGCAGGGCTAACGATCCCGCTTAGCTTCGGCGGCGCATCGTGAATGATCTTGTATGACAGCGCAATCCACGTATCCGCCTGAAACGGCATCTCCCCAGTGAAGAGCTGATAAGCAACAATCCCCAACGAAAACTGATCCGCACGCCCATCCACAGGCTCCCCGCGAATCTGCTCCGGTGCCATGTACCCAAGCGTCCCCACGGTCGAC
>JAPKYY010001015.1 GCA_026394095.1 Acidobacteriota bacterium
GCCTGCTCTTGCGGCTTCGATCATGGGGAGGGCGTGCCAGTGGTCTGGGGTTGCGATCTCGACGAGGTCGAGGTCCTTTTCTGCCAGCATCTTGCGGTAGTCGGTGAAAAGTCTGGGCCGCTTTTTTGAGATCTGCCTGGAGGCGATCAAATCGGCAGCCTTCTCGAGCATCACCTTGTCCACATCACAAATGGAAACGATTTCGACCGGTGCGATCTGTACGAGGCGAAGGATGTCTGACTTGCCGTACCAACCGGAACCGATCATTCCGACCCGGCGCTTCTTCTGTACGTCGAAGCTTTGTGCCGAGAGATCGTACGCCATTGAGGCGGCGGTGGAGGAAAGGAAGGTGCGACGAAGCATAGGATTATCGCTTCAAAGTATATTCTGTTTTTTGGTGAGACCAGTGAGCAGCGCAGAGAGGCCTCGATCGAGGCCGCCTTTTGCTCCGCTGGGGCCGAATTTTCCGGCTGCTTCGAGGGCGACGTACCCATGCAGGAAAGCCCAGAGGGCAACCACAGCGGCGGTATCGTCCGTTTGCTTTGTCAGTTCGCTGACCGAATCGAGGAGAAGATTCCAGAGAGCTTTTGCCTCCGGATGGGTGTCGCTGGAAGAAGGAGCTGCCGCGATCAAATGGTAAAGCGCAGGGCTGTGGCTGGCGAATTCAACGTAGGCAATGGAAAGGGCCTGGAGCTTTTCTTTCCCCTTGAGGCCTGTTGACGATGATTTGAGTGCAAGCAGGAGGCTTGATGCAGCTTTGGCTCCGAGGGCTTCCTCAATTGCATTCCGATCGGGGAAGTGATGGTAGAGACTGGAGGCGCGCAGACCAAGTTTGCGCGCCAGTTCCCGCATCGACAGGGCAGCCCAGCCTTGAGTCTCGACGATTTCGAGGGCGGTTCTGAGGATTGCTTCGCGATCTGTTTTCGGGGGAAAGGACATTATGAACAGTGTACGTCTTGACAGCGATTCCTTTAAGGCGTACAGTGTTAGTCATGAAGACGAACGAGTTTCAATCATGGCTTCGATTGGAAGCAGCAAGCATTCTGGCCGCATGTTGTTTTGTGTTTTCTGCCCAGCACGGCAACTGGTGGTGGTTTGCCGCACTCTTTCTGATCCCGGATGTCTCGATGCTTGGTTATCTGTTGGACAAGAAGTTGGGTGCATTCTTGTACAACCTAGCTCACAGCTATGTGAGTGCTGCGGTTGTGATGGGGCTTGTGTTTGCCTTTCTTTTCCATCTTGCTTGTGTCGCCACCGGAAGGGGGCGGGGTAGCAGTCTGAGCGAAGAGCCCCGTGGCTACCAGGACCGAAGTTGCAATCATCAATTTCATAAGTTCTCTAAGGAACCTCCTATTGTGTTTGACGGCTCGCTGAGCCAAACCGGCTCTCCCCTCGTCAGGCTATCTATTGATGCCTCGGCAGGCGGCAAAAAAATAGGCGCCCCGGTTGGGGCGCCAAAAATGCACAAGGGATGTGCGCTTATTACTTCTTCTCAAAAGGCTTTTCGACTGCTTTGCCGACAGCCTTTAGTCCTTTTTCCGTTCCTTTGACGGTAGCCTTGGCTCCTTTTTCGGTGCCATGAGCTACATCTTTGCCGATTTCCTTAGATTCTTTGCCGACAACTTTGGCCCCTTTGACGGTGCCGTGTGCGACGTCCTTAGAGACTTCGGTGGTTTCTTTGGCCACTACCTTTGCGCCTTTTTCAGTTGCCTTGGCTGCCTTTTTGGTTGCAGTTGCGACGTCTTGAGCGGGGAGCATCAGAGCTCCGGCCAAGAATACTCCAGAAATAATTTTCATGTTCATGAAAGGTACATCCTCCACTGAAATAGACGTGGACTGCGAATTGCTGGTTGCCAGAATCGATCTGCTAAATTCTGCATTCAGACACAGCGTAACTTCATCCAGTAGAGTAGACAATAGGTTGTCGTATGCGAAAACTGATCCAACAATTCATGCCTGCCGCTCTCGGCGTATGGTTCGCTATTCAAGGAGCTCCTACAATGGCTGCTGACTTTCCAGACCCGGCAGTAGATGCCAAGCTTGCCCCAACCAAGGGCAAGGCCACGGCCATCCTGGCCGGCGGTTGCTTCTGGTGCACAGAAGCTGTATTTGAAATTATGGAGGGCGTTGACGACGTGATCTCCGGCTACTCGGGTGGCACGAAGGAGACGGCGAAGTACGACATCGTCTCCACTGGCCGAACGGGACACGCTGAGGCGATCCTCATCACCTATGACCCGTCCAAGGTGACCTATGGACAACTGCTGAAGATCTTCTTTGCCGTTGCTCATGACCCCACAACACTGAACCGCCAGGGCAACGATATCGGGCCGCAATACCGCAGTGCGATCTTCTACGCCGATGAGGAGCAGAAGAAAATTGCACAGGCGTACATTGCACAACTGGATGCGGCTCACGTGCTGAAGAATCCGATTGTGACGCAGGTGGTGCCGGTGGAAAAGTTTTACACCGCCGAAGGCTATCACCAGAATTATTCGGCAAACAACAAGACCGGCTACGTAGTTGCAGTGAGCGACCCGAAGGTAGAAAAACTGAAGAAGCAGTTTCCGGGCTGCGTCAGAAAGAGGAAGTAAATGAAACTTACGAAAAGAAGGACTTTCATGCTGACACTCTCTGCGTTGGGTTTGAATGCTGCGCCGAAAAAGATCAAGATCGTCGAGTTTAACGATGCCGGCAAGCAGACGGGCGTGGTTGAGGTAGAGAAGCTGGTTAAGGCTGATGACGAGTGGAAGAAGATGCTGTCTTCGGAAGAATTCTACGTAACCCGCAAGCAAGGCACGGAACGGGCTTTCACCGGCAAGTTGAACAAGAACTACGCTGACGGCGTGTATCGATGCATCTGTTGTGGCACTGCTCTGTTTGATTCGAAGACGAAGTTTGATTCCGGCACCGGCTGGCCGAGCTTCTGGGCTCCGATCGCCAAAGAGAATGTGAAGAACATTACGGACAATACTCTTGGGATGGTTCGTGTCGAAAATCAGTGCGCGCGCTGTGATGCGCATCTGGGACATGTCTTTGAAGACGGCCCCAAGCCGACCGGTTTGCGCTATTGCATGAATTCGGCTTCGCTTAAATTTACGCCTCGCGCAAAATCCTGAAGTGGTTTTCGGGCTCTCTACGCCTTAACCAGTAGAGAGCCCACATGAAAATCCAACCTGGTACAACTTTTACTATCACCGACGGCCTGAATCTGGCCGTCGTTTTACTTATTGAACAAAGCCATAAAGTGGCTGGCATGGATATGGAAGGAACCTGGGGGCTGCACCGCAGTAGCGTGGGGCAGATCGGGTCTGCACGCCGGGGATCCTGGAAGATTACCTACATGGCGCTTTACGGCATTGGGCACAGCTTGAGCCTGTACGACGAAAGAGGCAAGCCGATGCTGATCATTAATGCTGAAGGCGACGCAGCCAATCAGGGCAGGGGCCTGGTTTATGGCCCGATCGGGAAGCCAATGATGCACTTGAGGGGATACCCCAATCTTCCACTGTGCGATGCATCCAAGATTTGGTTTGGCTTCGCATTCAAGTGGGGTGGGCAATTGGGCCCTGCAGGTGCAGATATGTCGGTTGGTGCTTTGATCAATGTGGGTACGGCCGAGACTACATTTGTTCAATTGCAGACATTCAAGGGTGGTTTGGGGCTTGGTGCTTCGGCGGGTTTCACAGGCATTCTGGCGATGAACTATCCGACTGCGCAATCGATGAACGGGGCGACCAACGATGGATTCGATTTTGCGCTGTCGCTTGGGGAGAAGTGGGATGGCATTCTCAAGAACCTTGAGAACGCGCCGAAATATACCAAGCTCCTGAGCGGACTTCCTAAAGTCTGCAAGTCGATGTCAGAAGCTTCTGCAATTGCGAAGCGGCTGGAGAAGCTGGAGAACCTGGCGAATTGGGCGAAGATCCTGGCAGCCTTTACCTGTTTGCCGACCTCTGACAGTGCTTACGCGGTATTCGATATTCCAGGGGCTGGCACGGGGCTTGAGGTTGGGGTTTCTTATGGTGTGACTACGATTATCAATGTGGATGGACTGGATGCTCCTAGCGCGAAGATGCCCCCAGTGCCCAAGATTGGCCCGCCACTTCCGAACTTTAAGGAATACGGTGGAGTTGGGCGTCGCAATTTCTAACGATCACAGGCAACACAAACCACCAGGCAGGGCTTGATCTTGTTCATTCGGATTTCGTATTTGCGTGAAGGATTGCCGGTATTGACATGAACGAATCTGGTGTCTGGATGATCTTTGAGAATCAGCGCCTGAATTGGGTATTCGAGTTGGAAATGATTGATGTCCATCGCGATGTCCCGGCAGGGTGAGGCTCTTAACTCCTGCATGGTTCGATCAAATTTCTCGCGCACTCTGTAGGTCTTCATGTCGTTGAAGTAGAGGTCTTCACGGGATAGAACGAAGAGGCTTTCGGAGCCGAGCAGCGGACGGATCCAGCTCTTGAGCAACGGGAGCCGGGAGCCATCGACTAAGAAAATACAGAATGCAGATTGAACGAGCCAGTGGGTAGTACTGAGTGTCCGGGCGACCGTGGCGATAGCGATCACAAAGAGGGGCAGCCACATGCGCAACATGAAGGGCTGCCACTTCAGGTAAGCGGCGAAGCCCACGAT
>JAPKYY010000542.1 GCA_026394095.1 Acidobacteriota bacterium
TGAGGTGTCGATTGCGGCTGCTGGAGGTGCAGAATGGCCTGCCAGCCGAGGATCGCTCCGCTGGCGATCAGGAAAGCTCCAATGGCTTGCCCCGCGAGAATTTCGAAACGGCCGTGGCCGTAAGGATGGTCTTCATCCGGAGGCTCGGCCGACATGCGCAGCCCAAGCCAAAGAATGATGGAGGCAACTACGTCGCCCGCGCTTTCGATGCCGTCTGCGATGACAGCGAGAGAATTCGCCAGATATCCAGCGGCAATTTTCATGATTGCCAGAAAGAGACCGGCAAAAATGCTGACTCTCGCGATGTTGAGTGCGGATTGGGTAGCGGGAGACATGCCAATTAACAGTCTAGCTGGCTGCCCTGTTGTACAATCGTCCTTAACGGCAGTGAAGCGGAGCGGGGATGTTTCGCCCAATTGGCTTCTGTTGAAAAAAGAAAAAGAGGCGACGAGATGGAAAAGCTGGCACAACAGCAAAACATTCAAGAGGCTTTCCTCAATAACGCCCGCAAAGACAAGACCTACTTAACGATTTATCTGATGAGCGGGGTAAAGCTTTCGGGACGAATCAAGAGTTTCGATAAGTATTCTGTAGTCCTTGAGGCAAATAACCAGGAGCAGTTGATCTTCAAGCACGCAATATCAACGGTGGTGGTTTCAAAGCAAGCTCATGTTGGCGCTCACTCAGCAGCAGTGGGCGGGCCAGCTCCAATCCCAGTCGAACCAAACGGAAACTAATTGCCAGAAATCGCGATTCTTTGTGGCGTTCAATTGCGCCGGCAAAAAGAGCCGGCTAGTCCGCTAACCGAGTTGTCGGTTGAGGATTCGCTCCAGGAATTGCATGTGCTCGCAGAGAGCGCAGGTGCAACTATTGCCGGCAGCGTTGTACAGGTACGCGATCACGCTGATAAAGCCACGCTGATTGGGGCGGGCAAGATCACTGAGCTGGCAGCGCTTGTGAGTGCCGTTTCTGCCGACACCATCCTCTTTGATTGCGAACTAACTCCAACCCAGCAACGCAACCTCGAAAAGGCAATTGGTTGTAAAGTTCTAGACCGCACACAGCTGATTCTCGATCTGTTTGCCGCTCGGGCTCGTACACGGGAAGGCCAGTTGCAAGTCGAGCTCGCCCAGCTAAACTACCTGATGCCGCGGCTCGCCGGGCGTGGTGTGATGATGTCTCGTCTTGGTGGCGGTATCGGTACTCGCGGCCCCGGTGAAACGCAGCTCGAAAGTGATCGCCGCAAGATTGCGCGCAAGCTCAAGAACATCAAAGCAGAACTGGCAAAGGTGCGTGGCGGGCGCGGGATCCAGCGCAAGCAGCGGCAGGGGGTGCCACTGGCAACCGTGGCGCTGGTGGGCTATACCAACGCAGGCAAGAGTACTCTCTTTAATCGTTTGACCAACGCATCGGTCCTGGCAGATGCAAAGATGTTTGCCACCCTTGACCCTACCGTACGCCACGTGATTCTGCCTTCGCGGCGGAAGGTGCTGCTGAGCGACACGGTAGGCTTTATCCGCAAGTTGCCAACCACCCTCGTCGAGGCCTTTCGGGCAACACTCGAAGAAGTCACTGAGGCTGCCCTTTTGCTGCACGTAGTCGATGCGTCCAGCCCACACGCGGCCAGCTATGTTGAGCATGTACAGCACGTGCTCAAAGAGATCGGCGCCGAAGGCACCAGGCAGATTCTGGTGATGAACAAGGCAGATCTCGTCCAAGACCCGCAGGACCAGATTGCGCAGGCTCGGAGGATTCTGCAGGATGCCAATGCCGAAGCCAGCACGATCAGCGTAAGTGCGATGAGCGGTATGGGGATCGAACGGCTGCTTGGAGTGATCGACAACACGCTTGAGCTGGACCCGGTGGAGCGGATTCGCGTGCGGATCCCTTCAAGCGAAGGCGCAACTCTTCATTTGTTGCATCAGCATGCTCGCGTATATTCAAAAGAATTTGTCGACGACTACTGTGAGATCGAGGCTGATGCGTCGGCCAGTGTGCGGCGCCGGTTGGGCAACTACGAGTTGATATCCTGAGGGCTGCTTTCTTTTGAATCTGCCAAACATATTAACGCTGGCCCGCATTTTCTTTGTGCCTCTTGTAGTGGCGGCACTGGTGCAGGAGCACCGCGTCTATTCATTCCATCTTTTCGGTTTTGAGATTGCTTTGGGCAATGAGATGCTGGCGCTGGTGATCTTCCTGGTTGCCGCATTCACCGACATGCTGGACGGCTATCTGGCGCGGAAATGGAGCCAGATTACGACGCTTGGCATGTTGCTCGATCCAATCGCCGACAAGTTGCTGATCTCGGCTTCTTTGATTGCGCTGGTGGAAGTAAGAGCCGTGCCGGCCTGGATGGTGATTCTGATCATCGGACGCGACTTTGCCATTAGCGGGCTGCGCAGCATTGCGATGAGTGAAGGCTATCTGATTCCTGCCAGTGACCTTGGCAAGTCCAAGATGGTGTTGCAGGTCGCGGCTGTAGGGATGGCGATGGCCAGCCTTCAGCATCCAGAGTGGCGGACGCTGACGACGATTGTCCTTTGGGCTTCTGTAGTCTTTACTCTGGTATCGGCAATCGATTACGCACGGCAATTTTGGCGCAAGATTGACATCGGCGTGAAGCGGCGCCGTAGGCGGGAACTGTTGTTGCTAGAGCGCTCGCGTCGCCGGACTGCCCGTGGCATTGCTTCCCGTGGTTGAGGCTGCAGGGGTGGTGGCGGGTTCGGGTGGGGGTTTGGGTTTGAATTTCCAGCCTTCTGGATTCATGAGCAGCGTTTTAACTTCGCCTTTGCTTCCGTAGCTGAGCGGCTTGCCATTGTATAGTACGTCGAGTGTGCCAGCATTGCCGACAATTAACTCAGCCGAGCCAGCATTGATCGTTCGTTCTTGCCCTGCGTCGAGGGTGCCGCCATAGATTTTTGCACCGTCTGCGGTGAGTCGAATCCACGTGGTTTCTTTGGCGCGGATCGTGAGAGCGAATTTACCAGCCACAGGTGCGCTTGCGGCGGTAGTTACAGGTGCAGGCTCAGGCGGCTTGGGCGTCTCGGCTACAGGTGTCTGTGGTTGAGGCGTTGGTTCCTGCGTCTGCGGTGGCGGTGCCTCAGGCATTGGCTTGACTGGTGCCGGGCTTGGAGCTGTTTGTGCTGTTTGGGTGGGTGCTGGCGTGAAATTGCGCCAGGCAAAATATGCGATGCAGCCGACAATTACCAATGCTGCAAAGGCAAACCACGCTCTGGATGTGCCGTCATCCTGCGCAGGTCGAACCGGTTTGTCTTTCAGGGTTTCGCGCAACGCCGTAATCTGATGATCAGTGCTCAGGCTGAGGGATGAGGCAACTGGGGCTTCCACCGGATCCGAGGATGGCAGAGAACTCACCATGTTGATTTGCTTTTCAACTTCGTCCGGATCCCAGCCAAGGTACTTTGAGTACTGACGTACAAAGGCACGGTAAAAAAACTCGCCCGGAAGCGAGGATTGATCGTCGGCTTCGATGGCTTCGAGGTAGCGCTGACTGATGCAGGTAGCTTCCGCGATCTTCTCGATCCCGATCTTTTGGCGTTGACGCTCGAGGCGGAGCCTCACTCCCAAGCTTTGCATTTGCTCTCTGGAGAAATCCTTACCCGTTATAATACATGAGTTTGGGCGAAAGTGAACTTTGAACACGGTCAGCATTATTGTCGTTAACTTCAATAGGGTGAATCTCTTACGGGATTGCCTACGGTCTTTGGCGGGGCAAAGCTGGAAAGAAGCGCACTGCATCGTAGTCGATAACGGCTCTAGCGACGGCAGTGCGGAGATGGTAGAAGCGGAGTTTCCTCGCACCAAACTGATCAAAAGTACTACGAATCTGGGTTTTTGCGCGGGCAACAATTTGGGGATTGCGGCAGTCGAGGGAGAATTCGTCGCCCTGTTAAACAATGACGCTGTAGCTGAACCGCAATGGCTGGAGGCCATGGTGCGGGAGATGCAACTAGACCCGCAGGTGGGTATGGTTGCCTCGAAAATTCTCGTCGCAGGCCGGCCGGGAGTGATTGACAAGGTGGGGCACGGAATTTATTGGGACGGTCAGAACCGGGGCCGTGGCAGTGGCGATGAGGATCGTGGACAGTTTGATACAGAACGCGAAATCCTGTGGCCGGATGGTTGTGCGGCTCTCTACAGGAAACAGATGCTGGACGAAATTGGCGGTTTTGACGAAGACTTTTTTGCCTATGCCGATGATGCTGATCTTGGCTTGCGTGGCCGGACTGCAGGTTGGAGAGCCCGGTACGCACCGGATGCCGTCGTGCATCATCAGCGGGGCGCGACGATGGGAAAGTGGAGCCCGGAGCGTATCCGACTCATTGAACGAAATCGCGTGTGGCTGGCCGTGAAACACTTTCCGTTGTGGTTGCTGCTGCTCAATCCTGTCTTCTTTTTGATGCGGTTGGTGGCCGGAGCCTGGGCTGGCGCCAAAGGAGAGGGTGAGGCAGGACAGGTGAAAGGGATTCGCGCGAAGATAGAGCTTGTGGGCACATTGTTGCGCGCCGATCTTGAGGCCCTTGGAGGGCTAGGCAAAATGTGGTCCAAGCGCAAGCAGTGGCGCAAGAGACGGAAGCTGAACGACAGGCAAGTCGTGGCGCTTCTGCAGCAGCATCAGTTGAGTTTGTCAGAGTTAAGCAAGAAGCTGGCTTGAAGGATTTACCCTTATCCCGAACGATATTTCCAGTGTCGAAGAACAACAAGCCGCGATTGCGGCTGAGAATGCTTGTGGAGCTTGCGGTTCTGTCGAGATGCGTTCGCTGTTTCATGCAACAGACCGCTTATACCGAACCACCGACAAGAGTTTTGTGGTGGTGGAGTGTGCCCGGTGCAAATTGATCCGGCTCTATCCGAAACCCTCACCAGTCGAGCTTGCGACATACTATCCGTCTGACTATTGGCATAACGATTCCGGAGGCAAGATCACCGCAATCGAGGAGTTCTACCGGCGGCTGGTCTCGCTCGATCACATCCGCTTTTTGGAAGGCGCGATTCGAGGAGCAGGCGGCGAAGGCTTGGTGATGGATGTGGGCTGCGGCGGGGCGCTGCTGTTACGAATGCTCAAAGAACGCGGGCACAAGGTATTGGGCTCTGATTTCTCGCTCGATGCCGCGTCAATTGCCTGGTGCCAAAATGGAGTACCCGCCTTCTGCGGGACCCTGACCCAGGCCCCTTTGCGGGACGAGAGTGTATCGGTACTGAGCATGTTTCACGTGCTCGAACATCTCTACAAACCGGACGAATATTTGGCAGCTGCCCACCGCTTGCTGAAGCCAGGAGGGCGCTTGGTGATTCAGGTGCCGAATGCAGCGAGTTGGCAATTTTTGATTTTTGGAGAGAGCTGGAATGGCATTGACGTGCCTCGGCATCTGCATAATTTCAAACTGAATGATTTGAATGTGCTGCTCGACAAGTGTGGCTTTGAGCCGGTGCGGACGAAGCATTTTTCGTTACGGGACAATCCGGCTGGCTATTCGATCAGCATCGCGCCTGATCTTGACCCTATGGCACGGAGGATTCGCAAGATTGCCGAGACGCCGGCTCAGCGCTTGTTCAAGAACCTGGTGCATCTGGGCCTGATGGTGGCTGCGCTGCCTGTCAGTGCGGTTGAGGCACTTTGCCGGGCCGGCAGCACGGTGATGGTGGAAGCGCGGAAGAAGTCATGAGCTATGCGGGATTAAGGAGACTGGTTCCGGGTTGGTTGAGGCGCGAAATTTTCTACTTTGAGACCCTGATTGTCGATGGTGTGGTGGACTTTGCACGCGCACTGCCGGAGGGCTGTGCCGTCCTCGATGCAGGGGCTGGAGAAGGCCAGTATCGTGAATATTTTGGGCGTCAGAAATATCTTGGAGTGGACCTGGGAGTGGGGGATTCAGCCTGGAATTATTCGCAACTGGATTGTGTGGCTGATCTCTTAAGGTTGCCCTTTGGGGATAAGCGTTTCGATGCGTTTGTCAGTGTGGTCACCCTTGAGCATGTAACTGATCCAGGCGGGGCCATTGCCGAGATGGCTCGCGTCGCCAAAAGCGGAGCGAGCCTGTATCTGGTAGTGCCGCACGAGTGGGAAGTGCATCAGCATCCCCATGACTATTGGCGCTTTACGAAGTTTGGAGTGACACGCCTGCTTGAAACTAATGGTTGGGATCTTGTGAAACTCTCGCCGGGTGGCGGATACTTCAGGCTGCTGTCGAGGCGATTGATGAATGGCTTGCAGTTTTTGCCCGGTTGGTTGATGCCGCTTGCGGCGGCGCTTGTAGTTCCAGTGGCATTGGTGGTGGGGCGCTTGGATTGGCTGGATTCCCAACAGGACTACACGTTGGGATACATTTGTTTGGCAAAGAGGAAATGAAAATGAAGAACGCAACGAGACGGAAGTTTTTGCCCGGATTGATGGCTCCGGCAATGATGATGGGCCAGAGCAAGAAGAAGCTGCCTGACTTTACCTACACCGTCAAAGAAACGACCGAGGTGAAAGAGACTTTTGGTTTGC
>JAPKYY010000838.1 GCA_026394095.1 Acidobacteriota bacterium
ATCCATAAACTCAACCGCCAGCCAGTCGAGCAATTCAGGATGCGAAGGCCATTCTCCTTGCGCCCCAAAATCCTCACTCGTCTTCACCAGCCCAACACCAAACAGACCCTGCCAGAACCGGTTCACTGTAACGCGAGCCGTCAAAGGATTCTTGCGATCCACCAGCCACCGCGCAAGCCCCAACCGGTTATTTGGCAACCCTTCCGGGATCTTGCCAAGCACTGCAGGCACACCCGGCTGCACCGCCTCACCCGGCCGGTCATAGGCACCACGAATCAACACATGAGCCTGCAGTGGCTGCCCGGTCTCACGCATCACCATCACAGTCGGAATCTGGTCGAGAAACGCATCGAGTTCCTTCTGCCGCTTCGCCAGCTCTGTCCAGGCTTCACTTCCAGTAGCAACCCCAGCCAGGATCGCAATCTCGCCTTGAGGCAACACCCGGCCAAAGATCTTGGCATCCTGCGCTCCAACCCGAATCGGCTCCTTCACCACAAAATCCTGGTTCAACTCATCCACCAGAATCCGCAGTTTTTCGGGCTTCCCGTCCACATAAACCTTCAAGCCCGCCGCCAACTTCGACCCATCAAACGTAAACGCAACATGATGCGTCTCCTCGGGGGCGAACACTCGTTCGGTCTCCACACGAATCGCATCGTCGAGCCACCGCTGCACCAGGTTCACCTGCAAGCGTCCCTTCGTGACAAGGAAGCCAAAGCCCATCGGCTCATCCCCGGCCACCGTCTTCGCCACCACCACCCCGTCCTTCATCGTCATTCGCCCAGCGATCGTAAACCGGTCGGTGTAACTCGGTGCCGCCTTCTCCAGCGGAATCAGATCCGCTGTCGGCTTCCACTTCGAATCCCCCTTCTGAAGCTTGCTTTCAGCAACCTTCACCGCCTTCTGCAGAGCCGCCAGTTTCACCTCCTGCTCGGGCGTCGGAGCATGAAGAAACGGTGGCGTATTGCCGTACTTGAAGTACCGTCCCCGCTCCCCAATATTGTGGAAGTAGGCAAAGAACTGATAGAAGTCCTTCTGCGCAAAAGGGTCGTACTTATGGTTATGGCAACGCGCACACCCAACCGTCGACCCCAGAAAAACTGTCGACATCGTCTCAACTCGATCCGCCGCATACTCAGCCAGATACTCCGCACCAACAATGCCCCCCTCACCGTTCCCGCGATGATTCCGCTGAAAGCCGGTAGCGATCCGCTGAGACAAGGTAGCATTCGGCAAAAGATCCCCAGCCATCTGTTCCACAATGAATTGGTCAAACGGCATGTTCTTGTTAAAGGCGTCGATCACCCAGTCCCGCCACTTCCACATCACCCGCTCGCCATCGGTCTGGTAGCCATTCGTATCGGCATAACGAGCCGCATCGAGCCACCGTGCCGTCATCCGTTCTGCAAAGCGAGGCGAGGCCAGCAACCGGTCTACCGTTGCTTCATAAGATTCATTCCGCGGCTCCTCCGGCAACCCCGTCAAGTCCAGGCTCAGCCGGCGAATCAGCGTCTCCCGAGAAGCCTCAGGCGTAGGCTTCAATCCTTCCTTCTTTAGCCTTGCCTGCACAAAGCCATCGATACTCCCACCAGCCTCCCGCATAGGAGGCAAATAAGCCCAGTGCATCTGCCATGGCGCCCCAGCCTCAGCCCACTGGCTCAGCGTCGCAATCTCGCCCTCACTCAAAGGATTGCCAACATGCTTCGGAGGCATCGTCTTGGCCACGATCCGGTCCCGAATCAACAAACGTGCCGCACGAGCCGACTCTTCCTTATCAAGCCGCAACTTGATACCCTTCGACGCCGCATCGGTGCCATGACAAGTCCAGCACTTATCCGACAGAATCGGACGCACCTGCCGGTTAAACTCAAGCCCCTGCCCAAAGAGTCCAACGGCAAAGCTAAAAACGAAAATCCCTCGAATCATTTCGCTTTGATTCTTTCACAATTAGCGAGGCAGTATGGGGATCTGAACGTTATAAGAATGTCCGCGCTTGGCATCTTCATCCACAGCCGCCAGCAGCGCCACCGGCTCACCAGCAGCATTAAAGACGAGTTGCGGTCGCTCCAGCGAATTCACCCGCCGAACACTCCCATCCGGCATCCGCAATTCCGTCCGGCTCACCAGCGCATGCTTCGCTAACTTCCAGTCCAACCCATCTACCGACTCCCACAAAGCAAGCGACTTGCCAGCCTTCGTAAAGTGCCCCGCATTGTCCTTCACCACTGCGTAATAACGTTGCGCTGCATAGTCAAACCAGACAAACGGATCCTCTGCCGGAAAGTCCACGCCTGCTGCCAAAAAGATGGGTTTGTTCTGCTTCACAAAAGGCCCCGTTGGAGAGTCTGCCGTAGCCGTCAAATGCACCACCGGCCCACCAAAAGGCAAAGGCCGCTTTTGCCCCATCGCCTTGTAAATCATCAGCACTCCACCTCCCGGCCTCCGCGCAACACTCGGGTTTGAGGTCATCAATGAATCCGCTGCCTCACGGTCACTACTCACATCAAGCACCGGCTGGTCAAATCGTTGCCACGGTCCATTCGGGCTCTCGGCCACTGCCACTCCAATCCGTTGCTGGTTCCGATGACT
>JAPKYY010000539.1 GCA_026394095.1 Acidobacteriota bacterium
CGATCGAACGCGTCCCACGCACTGCCACAAGGCCCGCCATCCCCAATAGCAGCAGCACAAGTACAAAGCCCGCGATCATCGTTCGCAGGATGTTCTTTTCGGTGATTCTTGCAGATGGAAAGAGATACTTCAAAACAACCAGACCCTAGGCACCATGCTAGACCCTATTGGTGGGAAATGCTGAGTAACGAAGCTACAACGTCAGCCGCAGGCTGGCGCAGGTGAATCGCGATTTGTGGAAACAATCCCCCAAATACCAACAAGCCAAGACACATCGACAGCGCCCATCGCTCCATTGGCTTGGCATCGGGCACCTGCGGCAAACTTACTGCCGGTTGACCGAGGAAGAGCTTTGAGAAAACCCTCAAAATCGTAATCGCATTGATCGCAGTGGCAACTGGCAGCGCAAGCCCCAGTAGCGGATGAGATTCAATGGCCCCATGAAAGAGCAGATCCTCTGCGACAAATCCAAGAGTCCCGGGCAGCCCCACCAGTGCAAGTCCTGAAACCAGAAAGAACACAGATATGCGGGGCATCCGGCCACCAAGACCGAGAAAGCCGCTGAAGCTGGCCGCTTGCGGCGCTCGGGCTTCCAGCAGCCGGTAGGCTACAGTCAGACCGGTTGTCGCTAGCGCAACAACAATCCAGTGCAGCGTTGCCCCCGTAATGCCTTCCGCATTGCGGCTCTCAAAGCCGGCAAGAATAAACGATGCCTGGCTCAAGGAAAGCAGGGCGATCAGACGGCGCGAAGACTTCTCCGAGATCGCAAGAAAGGCTGTGTACATGGCCGTCAGCAGCGCGAAGGCGCTGATCAAACCGAGTGCCTCTTGTGAGGGCCCCGGAAACTGTTTCAAGCCAAACCGCGCCAGCAACAATGCCGCAAGGTGGCCATTGAGAAAGAGATTCCAAACCAGCGGAGAACCTTTCTCGAACGCATTAGGAACCCAGAAATGAAAGGGGAAGATGCCTTTCCGTAGAAGAGCCGCTAGCGCCAACAACAGGAACGCCGGCCAACCGCTGCCGGAGACCAAGGCAGCCACCAGACACAGCAGGCTCACAATTCCAATCACCCTCGGCCCAACCTGTTCACTGTTGCGCTTGAGAAAACTCGGAATCAGCGTGATTGCCCAACCAACACAGAACAGTCTTAAGTCGGAAGATGCATAAGCGGCAAATGTTCCCGTGGAAACGGCCAGAACGCTGGCAATGGTATCCGGATTCTGGTCTGATTTTGGGGAAGCCATCAGCGTGATCAATGCCAGAAGAGCAAAAATCGCCAACGGAAAGGCAGCCAGCGCGTCCAGCTCAAGCATTCCTTCGCTCCAGACCTTGCCGCTGGAAAGCGCCGTCGCCGCAGCATATGAGCCACCAAGCAGAGAAATCAGAATGGCAATAATCGCTGGCCGGTTTGAAACTTGTTCCTGGCCTCCACTTCGGCGGAGGTAATAAAACATCGCCAGGAGCGGAGCCGCAATAGTAAGACTAAGCATCGGATTCTCCTACGAGTTGTTCTGAAGGATTCGCAACCCTCACCGCCGTTTGACGTTTGGGCTCAAACATCGCCAGCGCACTGGCCACTTTGACTGCCGGAGCAATCACAAAGCGGTCAATCATTGGGTCCAGATAGCCGCGCTCAAGCCCCATCCGGTAAAGCCAAAGTTGCAGCGAGGCTGGCACGAAGCCGTCATAGTGCTTGCCCGTTTCGCCCAAATGACCATAGGCAGCCGAGTGCATCCGGTGGTAATCATGCAGCATCGAAGGCGCTCGAAGAAACTGCAATGTCCTGACCAGGGCGTGCCCAACGATATGCAGCAGCGCAAGCCATGAAAGTCCAAGTCCAATCTCGGCAAAAATAAGCCCCAGCTGGGTCATCGAAGCATAAGCAAGTGAAGTCTTTACATCGGCGGAAACCCGGTGGCTCAGCGTCCCGAGAAACGCCGTCGTCAATCCGATCACAACTACCGCGCCGGCAGCTACAGGAGACTGCATCAGAATAGGCTGAATCCGCAACAACAGATAAGCGCCCATGTGTACAGAGATCGCGCCGTAGAAAATGGCGCTCGAGGGCGTAGGTCCTTCCATCGCTCTCGGCAACCAGCTGCAGAAGGGGAATTGCGCCGATTTGCCAGAGGCCGCAAGCAAAAATAGCAGGCCCACTGCCGTCACGCTACCCACTGAGAGGTTTGAAGTCTGATACGGCCACTGCCCTTGAAACAGAGCCGTCGCCGCTGTCGAACCAGCGACATGATGCAACAGGAAGATACCCAGCAGCAGCCCAAGGTCAGAGATGCGATAAAAGCCAAAAACTCGCAGCGCATTCTGCACTGGCGAAACCCGTTCATTGAAGAAGCCAATCAGCAATACTGAGCTCACCCCAACCAGCTCCCAGCCTCCGAGAAGCAAATCGAAAGCGCCTGCGGTGAATACCAGCGAAGCTCCAAAAGCAAACAGATTCAGCAATAGAAAAAAGCGGAAGAAGCCCCGGTCACGATGCAGATACCGTCGTGAAAAAGATCCGATCAGCCCAGCCAGCAGAATCGTAAGGGTCACCAGCGGGAGCGAAAGACGATCGACATAAAGCGTCAGCGGGAAATGATATTCACCGCTGTGGAACCAGTCTCCAAGCTCAACCGTAAGCTGCGTTTGGCCCTGCGTAAATAGTGAAAAAGCGATGTAAAGCAACGCAACCAGCGACGAAACAAAGGTCAGCCCCGTCCCCCGCGTCAACACTCGCTCTGTCGGCTCCCAGCCCAACAGCCAGGCAGCCGAAAAAGCGAGAAAGAGCACTGCCGGCGCTGCCACCGCATATGCCAGCAGGAATGAGGAATCAAATTCAAACATCAGGAAGCTCTCCTTGAAATAAGGGCCACCGGCAGGTGCTCCATTTTCCCTTGATACCAGTCGGCAGACGTAGGTGCCGTAGGCAAGGTCTCATCATCGCCTGAAACTTTCTCC
>JAPKYY010000527.1 GCA_026394095.1 Acidobacteriota bacterium
GTTCTCGACATTGGGTGCGGCTGAGGCGGGTTCTCGATTATCCTGAGCTGGAGCTGAGCACGAACCTGGCCGAGAACTCGATGCGGGGGATAGCGATCGGCCGGAAGACTTGGATCCATGTAGGGAGCCCGGTGGCCGGGCCGAAGGTGGCTGCGATTTTGAGTGTGATCGAGTCTTGCCGTAGACCGCGGGTGCCGGTGCGGGAGTACTTGCTCGATGTGCTGCCTGGCCTGGGGCGGGTCAATATCCGGGACCTGGATTGGCGGACTCCAAGCGGTTGGATGCGGCGTCAAGCAATCGGGTGATACGCCCGACTGGGGATGGTCTTACGGATACAACCAATCATCCCCCCGAGATCACGCTTTGCCAGGCAGAATTCTGCTGATTGTCAGTACCCAGCTTCGTCTGCACTGAATTCAGCCGCGCCATCGAATAATGTTCAAGGCTTCCTAAACAAGTCTTCAATCTCTTTCTTGATTTTGGACATAGAAAGAAACTGAAACACATCAATTACAACAAGCAAAACTACAATGCAGATACCAACGATAATTGCTATTAGTTTTTCACTAGTCATTTGATACCTCGGATCTTTTGCTCACTGGATGGGCGGCGTTGCCGCAAAATCCGTTGAACACATCGAAGCCACTTGTTGCTTACTAGGCTCATATACAAATAGGTCGTACATGTAATCTAGATAAGGTTGCGCAATCAGCCCTTCGATCAAAACAGTTTCGGCCAATGCCAGCTCAATTGTTACTAGGGCAGCCAAAAGAGTTGAGCCCATAGTTGCCGCAATCGCCATTGTCTCAGGATGCTCTTTGAGGACCTTATACAAATACTTAGCCATTTCTTCAGGGCCGGCTCCGAGCAATTCATCGGTAACGCGCTTGTTAAACTCAGATGACCACAGTTTCTTGTGCTGTTCAACCAAAGCAGATGATTCGCGTTGGCACTTCGCATGCTCTGCTTCAAGGTTTCGTGTGGGCTCCAGGCTAATCGCAGGCCAATCAAACTTTAAGCTGGCTGCCATAAAAAACACCAAAGGATGAACAAATGGGAATTCCTTCGGGCTGTCAGTAACAGTTACGCTAGTTTTGTCGGGGCATTTTGACGAACCATCCGGGTATTCAGTTCCATCAACCTTGCAGAGACCTAGTGGATCGAAATATTGAGCAGGGCTACCCTCAACATACGAATATTTATTCCAAGTAGCCGGAAGAGCCAAATTCGTGCTTCCTCTAAAGGGGTCCACCGAAGTAAACCGCCCCACCCCACTCGCATACCACCGCTGATCGGCATAATCCAGCCCACTCTTCTCATCCCGCGTATAAGTGGCAAAGCCTTCCCGGTCATCCCCGGCCGTCGACGTCTTACTCTCTCCATACGGATAGTAATTCGACCCATTCCCCTTACTCTGCAACCGGTCTGCCGTAAAGTCGCTCACCAGTCCGTTGTTGGAATTCGTAACGCTAACCAGTCGCTTCCCAACCACCCGGCCTCCATATAATACATTCTCCTCGCTAGCCGTCACTGCAAAATACTGCAAGTTCGCCGAGAAGCTCAAACAATAAGCCCCCATCTTCTGCCCGCCCGGCGAGTAGAGGATCACCTGCTCGGTAGCACCCTCACCAGACCCGCTCCAATACCCTAAACCCGTATTGTCACGGCTCGCATAACAAGCCGTCCGCCCCGCACTCCGCCACACCCGCCGGTTATCCGGTGCATAGCGGTACTGCTCCGTCCCATCCGGATGCGACACCCCCGAAACACGGTTCGACAGATCATAATCAAGCGTCATCGACCCACTGCCCTTCGGCATCTGTGTCATGTTGCCATTGGAGTCATAAGCGTACCCGGCACTCGAGATCCGGTTCGTATTCCCGTTTACCAGGGTCACGCTCGAAGGCCCGGTCCCCTGCGTCACCGTCTGCGACAAACGATTGCCAAATCCGTCATAGGACCAGCTCAAGCCCCAACTAGTCCCAGC
>JAPKYY010000870.1 GCA_026394095.1 Acidobacteriota bacterium
CCTTCGCGATACCGACGAGTTGCATAGGGAGAATGGCTTTAGTTTCGCCTTTTCTTCTCCATTCGTCAAGTGAATTCGTCCACTACAATGAAGGTGGCTGAAAATATGAGAGTTAGTGTTATTCTGCCTGCGGCCGGACTTGGCACGCGTATGGGCAAATCGGCAAAGAAGCAGTTTCTTGAGTTGGACGGGGTTCCGATCCTGATCCATACGTTGCGGCGATTTGCCGGGATTGCTGAAGTAGGCGAGATCATTGTGGCTTGCCGCGAAGAGGACATGGCCGATGTGAAGGGCATGCTGAGTGGGACTCCGCTGATCAAGCCGGTGAGGCTGGTGGAGGGCGGGGATTCACGCCAGGAGAGCGTGGAGCATGCGCTGGCTACTGTGGCCGATGATGTGGATCTTGTGGCTGTGCACGATGCGGTGCGGCCGTTTGCCGATGAGATGATGATTCGCACTGTGATCGCTGCTGCGGCGGAATCGGGTGCGGCGATTGTGGGGATTGTTCCTGTCGATACGGTGAAGCAGGTGCACCTGGCGAAGGTGCAGACGACGATTTCGCGGGACCGGCTGGTGCTGGCGCAGACTCCTCAAGTGTTTCAGACTTCGCTGCTCAAGCAGGCTTTTTTGAAGGCTCGTGAGGATGGGTTTATTGGGACGGATGAATCGAGTCTGGTGGAGCGGCTGGATGTAGTGGAGGTGCAGGTGGTGCCGGGGAGTGATCGCAATATCAAGATTACTCGGCCTCGGGATCTGGATTTGGCGCGGCATTTTCTAGCTGAAGAGAGTGGTAGCTAGCTTGAGTTACGAGTATCGGACTGGATTAGGCTGGGACTCGCATCGCATTGCTGTGGGTAGGCCGTTGTTGCTCGGTGGGGTGTTGGTGGAGAGTGAGTTTGGCCTCGATGGGCACTCCGATGCCGATATCCTGCTGCATGCGATTACCGATGCTTTGCTGGGGGCTCTGGCTCTTGGGGATATCGGAATGCACTTTCCGGATACGGACCCGAGATGGAAGGGTGCGGAGAGTATGCAGTTTTTGTTGCATGCGCTGAGTCTGGTGAAAGAGAAGGGTTATGAGGTGGTGAACCTCGACACTACTGTAATTCTCGAGCGGCCGAAGCTGAAGGATTACCGGGTGCGGATTCGCGAGCATATTGCTTCTCAGATGGGACTGAGTGTGGATGTGGTGTCGGTGAAGTTCAAGACGGCTGAGAAGGTGGGGCCGGTGGGTGAGGGGAAGAGTGCTGAGGCGCAGGCGATTGTGATGCTGCGGCGGATTGAATCCTGAATGAGAGAATATTGAATCAGGGCCTGTCCGTAACAGTCCTCTTTGAGCAGGGATCATAAGCGAGGTAGCGATGCGAGCATTTGTTGTCATCTTTGTGTTGGGTCTGGCTAGTGTTGCGGCACGGGCCGAGGTGACCTATGCCAAGGAAGTGTCGCGGATTCTGGCTGGGCGTTGTCAGCAGTGCCACCGGCCTGGCGATATCGGCCCGATGGCTTTCATGAACTACGGCGATGCTTTCAATTATGCTCCCGATATCAAGCGTGTGATCGAGGAAGGCATTATGCCGCCGTGGAAGCCGAGCGAGAGCCACGGGAAGTTTAAGGGTGCGTTTGCGCTAAAGCCGGAAGAGAAGCTGGACTTGCTTACGTGGATCGAGAATGGGACTCCGTTCGGGGATGAGGCGGATCTGCCTCCTGCGCCAGAGGATAAGGGTGTTTGGATTTTGGGTGAGCCTGACCTGACGGTGAAGATGCCGGCAGCTTATACGCCTGCTCGAGGCAAGGATGTCTATCGCTGCTTTGTGTTGCCTACAGGGATTGATGCGGATCGATTTGTCAGCGCGATTGATATCGTGCCGGGGAACCGAAAGATCGTACACCATGTCATCGTTTACCTGGATCCGACCGGGGATTCTGAGAGGTTGGACGCCAAGGATGAAGAGCCTGGCTATGACTGCTATGGCGGGCCGGGGTTCGAGATCGGGATCAGCAATCTGGAAAGCTTGCTCTTGAACGGCTATACGTTGGGAGGGTGGGCGCCTGGGGCGAGGCCGGAGCATCTACCAACAGGCATTGGTATGAAGCTGGGTAAGACTGCGCGCCTGGTGATGCAGGTTCACTATTACACCGGGGGGCGGACTGGTGAGGATCAGACCTCAGTTGGAATCTACTTCAATAAAGAGAAGGTGGAGAAGCAGCTTTATTTTGTACCGGTGGTGCAGACACGGTTGAATATTCCGGCTGGTGATGCTGCGCATGTGGCGACCGCGAGTTTTCCTGTCTTTCCTGGTCTTGAGATGAAGGTGATCAATGTCTTTCCGCATATGCATCTTCTTGGGACCAAGATTGAGGTGGAGAAGACTTATCGCGGTGACAAGGAACGGATGATTCTGATCGACAAGTGGGACTTCAACTGGCAGGGTGCTTACACGTTTGAGGAGCCTGTGAAAATGCCTGCACTGTCGCAGTTGAGCCTCCGTTGCACTTTTGATAACTCGGTGAATAATCCGAAGAATCCCAGTAATCCTTTGAAGAACGTGAAGTGGGGCGAGGGTACTGAGGACGAGATGTGCCTTGCATTTGTTGGTGTCGTATTCGATCGCTTCTAAGAGAGAACCATGGTTGAACATAAAGCTCGTGTGCTGGTGGTGGATGATGAGGAGAACCAGCGGCGTGGCTTGTCGTCGCTGATTTCTGCCTGGGGTTATGAGGTAAGGCAGGCGGAGAATGGGGCGAAGGCTCTGGAGGTGATGGATACCTGGCCGGCGCAATTGGTTGTGCTATGAGGGGCGGCTTGGGGGGCTGGTGGGGCAGACCCCGGTGATGCGTGAGTTGTTTGGTTTGGTGCAGCAGGTGGCGCCGACGAAGGCTTCTGTATTGGTTACTGGTGAGAGCGGGACGGGTAAGGAAGTGCTGGCGCGGGCGATACATGGGTTGAGCCCTCGGGCTAAAGATCCTTTTGTGGCGCTCAATTGCGCAGCGCTGCCGGAGAGCCTGATTGAAAGTGAGTTGTTTGGGCATGAGAAGGGTGCCTTTACGGGGGCGCTCGAGCGGCGGGCAGGGTGTTTTGAGTTGGCCCATCGCGGGACGCTGCTGCTCGATGAAATAGGTGAGATGCCGGTGAGCACGCAGGCGAAGTTACTGCGGGTGCTGGAGGACGGCAAGGTGAGAAGGCTTGGAGCCAAGGGCGAGATTGAGGTGGATGTACGGATTGTGGCGGCGACGAACCGGAAGCTGGAAGAGGCGATTGGCAAGGGGACGTTTCGGGAAGATCTGTTTTACCGGTTGAATGTGTTTCGTCTGGAACTTGCGCCGTTGCGGGAGCGGATGGATGATTTGCCGCTGCTGGTTGAGACGCTGATACAGCAGATGAACGCTAAACATGGGGTGCGGGTGCCGGGAATTGATGATGCGGCGTTGCTTGCGTTGCGGCGGCGGACTTGGCCGGGGAATATTCGGGAGTTGCGCAACGTGCTGGAGCGGGCGGTGATTCTGGCAGGGGAGGGGCCGATCCGAATGGTACATTTACCGCCAGTGCCTGGAACAGATAGTGGCGCTGCAGTATCTAACGATCCTGAGGCAATTCTGATCCGGGTTGGTACGACTGTGGATGAGTGTGAGAAGGCGTTGATTTTCAAGACGCTCGAACATACCCAGCAGAACAAGACGCGGGCGGCGGAGATCCTCGGTTGTAGTTTGAAGACACTCCATAACAAGTTGAAGCAATATGGCGCCGATGATAGCGACGCCTAAGAACCCATGACACTGAAGAGCCGATTGAGGCTGACCATTCTGCTGCCACTGCTGGCGGTTGCGGTGGGGTATTCGCTGTTGAGTCTGTCGACGGGGGCCAGTGTGTTGTTTCGGGATGCGGCGGAGAGGTCGATGCTGCTGGCGAGCCAGACGCAGACGCTGCTGGTGCAGCGGGTGGATGAATATGGAAAACAGGGGCAGCCGGGAGCAAGCCTGAGTGAGACCGAGCGGATGTGGATGGAGATGGCTGCCAAAGACGAGGCGCTGGCGAAGATGCTGGAGCAGACGATGGCTTCGACGCGCACGGCCGTTGAAATCGATGTGAAGGGGCAGGATGGGCGGGTGCTTTCGTCGTCGAATCCCATGAGCAAGGGAAAGGTGGCGCGGGTTGCGATGCCGATGCGGGATTGGGCCGAGATGGGACGGGCGCGTCAGATTTGGCGCGTGTTTACCAAGAAAGAAGAGTACGAAACGGTCATTCCGCTGGGGCTGCCGGGGAGCAAGAAGCCTACGTTTGAAGTTAGGGTGCTGGTGTCGAGTGAGTTGTTGCGGAATACGCTTGAGCCGGAAGTGGGGAATCTGTTGTTTGCCCTGGCAATGTCGTTGCTGGTGTCGCTCGGGATTGCTGTACTGACGGCGGATCTGGCTTTTGTGCCGCTGCGCCGTTTGAGCGAGGCGATTGACAAGGTGTCGCGCGGGGAGTCGCTGCATGAGCCTGTTTCGCGCGAGGCGCAGGAAGTGCAGATTGTCGAGAGCAAATTGAGTTTGCTGGGGGAGCAGGTTCGCGGTGCTAAAGAAGATCTGAAGCAGATGCGGGGGAATGTGCAGCAGTTGCTCGAGCGAATGGAAGACGCGGTGCTGCTCTTTGATGAGGAAGAGAAGCTGGTGAATGCGGGGCGGGCGCTGGAGAAGTTTTTGGGACGTGGGCGGTGGGAGATGAGCGGGGCTCATGTGAGTGAGTTGTTTGCGCCGGGGACGGCGGCGGGGGATTTGATTCAGGGAGCGATGGCGCTGAAGCAGAATGTAGCCAATGCTGAGTTGACATTGGGGGATCGACGCACGGTGATTGATTTGGAAGTATTGGAGGCCAAGGGGTTTTTGCTTACGATTCGTGATGCCGAGGCGAAGCAGAGTATCTCGCGGCAACTGGATGTATCTCAGAGGTTGAGCGCGCTGAACCGGTTGACTGGTGGGGTGGCGCATGAGATCAAGAACCCGCTGAATTCGATTGGTTTGCATCTTGAGATTCTGAAGGAGCGGGTGGCTGGGGCTGACCCTGTGGCTGAGGAAGAGCTGCGGATTTTGCGGGATGAGACCAAGCGGCTGGACCGGGTGGTGAAGACGTTTCTCGACTTTACCAAGCCAGTGGAATTGAAGCTGGCACCGCTCGATTTGTTTGAGCTGGTGAATAATCTGGCGCAGTTTTTGATGCCTGAGGCGCAATCGAAGAAAGTGAAGCTTTCGATTGTGTGTGAGACGGAGCGGAGCCGGATTCGCGGGGATGCGGATTTGCTGAAGCAGGCGTTTTTGAACCTGTTGCGGAACGGCATGGAGGCAATGCCGGAGGGTGGGCCACTGTCGATACAGATTCGCAAAGAGCCTGTGGAGATTGTGGTGGAGATACGGGATCAGGGGATCGGGATTCCGCCGGAGAGTTACAACAAGATCTTCCAGCTCTACTTTACGACCAAGACGCAGGGGAGCGGGATTGGGTTGGCCGTGACGTACCGGGTGGTGCAGTTGCACAATGGAAGCATCCACTTTGAGAGCAAGGCTGGAGAGGGGACGATGTTTGAATTGCGATTCCCGAGGCTTGAGGAAGATTGACGATGCGATGGAGAATCAGTTGCAGGATGGTGATGCTGGCCAGCATGTTGCTGGAGCAGGGCTGTTTGTTCAAGAAGAAGC
>JAPKYY010000293.1 GCA_026394095.1 Acidobacteriota bacterium
GACTTCGATCCGTCCAACAGCTGGACTTAGCAAGAACCACTGTGCGATTGGCCGCATCAAATACCGGGATGGGAGCCTGGGATGGCTTGTTTACATCAAGGCTTCCTGGAAAGGAAATGAAGCCGAGACTGTGCAGCAGTACCGGAAAGCAAATCCAGCCTTCCCGCACGAGAGCACAGGAGACCAGTTCTATTCTGAAGATCAGTTTGAGAGTTACCGCACGCTTGGCCGAGAGGCTGGCACTGAAGCGGCTGAACACTTCAAGACAGTTGGCCTGGCTTAGAAGGAACGGTAGAGTTCGACGATTCTCTGCAATTCGGCCTTGTGCTCGTCACGCACCGCACAAAGTGGGGGGCGAGCCGGACCGGCATGGATGCCCATGAGTTCCATCATTTCCTTCATGACAGTCACCTCGTAGCCCTTCATCTTGTCGCGAAGAGCATAGAGCGGATGGACGTACTTGATGAGGATCTCGTTCATCTTCGTGAAATCCTGAGCTTGTCCGGCAGCGGCGATCGCAAGGGCGATCTTGGGGCTGACGTTTGAGATCGAAGAGGTGAAGGCTTGCACGCCGATCGACCAGTAGCCGCCAGCGCAATCGTCACCGAGGCCACCCACCCAGGCAAGGCGATCGCCGAGTTTGGCCATGATGCGCTGATACATGCGGATGTTGCCCTGGCCGTCTTTCCAGATCTGCAGGCTTGGGACGGCATCGGCCAGGCGAGCAACCTGATCGGGGGTAAAGGCAGCCCAGTCGCGGGAATAGAGTGCCAGCGGGAGGCCGGTAGAGTTTGCGATGGTCTTGTAGTAATCGATCCAGCCGGCTTCAGGGGCGTTGATGTAATAGGGCGGCATGACGAGCAGTGCGTCAGCACCGGCTTTCTCCATGCGACGGGCCATGTCCGAGCCAATGACAGTGTTGTAGCCAACGCCAGCGACCACCGGCATGCGGCCGTGTGTAGCCTGAACCGCGACGCGAACCACTTCAGCGGATTCTTCTGCGGTCATCGAATAGATCTCACCAGTACCGCCTGCGGCCACGATGGCGCAGTAAGGATGCTGGGTCATCTCATCGACGTTTTTTTCGAGAGCTGCGAGGTCGAGGGAAAGGTCTTGTTTGAAAGGCGTGACGGGGAAGCCGAAGACGCCGCGGAGTTTATCGCGAAGTTGTGCCATGCGGATCGAAACTTGAGTTGATCGCAGTAAGGCGGCTGGAGCGAAGAGCTGATCGATCAAGGCAGTTGATTCGTCGCGCATTTCGGCGTTGAGGGCGGGTAGGTCTGAGTAGGAATCGTTGGCAGGCGTGAGAGCTTCGATCTGATCGATGAGATGGGTCGCAAGCGACAACGCATTCTCTTCATCGACTTGAACGGGAAAAGTAGCAGCCAGGATCATCCCACTGGGCATTGGGCAGAGCAGCAAATCTTGTCTGCGTCCACGCTGCAACTGAAAGTTTTGCTCACCCACTCCGAGCAGACGGCTGAGTTCGCCACCGGTGCCAAAAGTCGATGCGACAATTGGGCCAAGAGACTGGGCGATCGGAGTTGAATCCTTAACAGCGCTGGCGACGACGGTGCCTACGCGGCTTACCAGAAGCACCTGACGGCATTGTTCACGGCCGATTGAATCCTGCAATATTCCAGAGAGGCTGCTGTTGATCATGTGGCTTACTCGAAGTAGGATTTGGCGATGGAAGGCTGAACGCGAACAGCCATCTGACGGCACTGGAGAGCTTTGTCGTACTGCTCCAGGCGTTCAAACAAAGCGGCTAGCTGCAGGTAAGCGTCCCCGTAGCCAGGTTCGGCCCGGAGTGCTCGCTCGTAGTAATGCAATGCAGCGGGGAATTGCTCTTTCGCTTCAAAAGCCATGGCAATTCGTAGGCTAATTGAAGCAAGAGGGATACCGCGGTTTTGGAGCGTCTCGACAATAGAGACGGCCTCATCGATGCGCCCTTGCTCAATTTCGAGGCCAATCAGGCATTCGGCAGCCTCACGGCTGGCAGGCTGCTCTCTTAAGGCATTCTCAAATATGGCTCGTGCGTGGTCGAGGTTTCCGAGGCGTTGCATGGCAAGCCCGAGGTTGATGCGGGCTTCGGTCCAGTATTCGTTCTCTTCGCAGCAGAGATCAAAGTGCCGTGCGGCTTCATCGTAGCGGCCTGCTTCGAGGCAGTTGAGCCCAAGGCGGAAGCGGAGTTCTGGCGTGTAGCCGTCCAGGCGAATCAGGTGTTGTGCGGCTGAGACTGCTTCATTGTGGCGCTTTGAGAATTCAGCGGCAAGCATGAAGTTCCACCAGGCGTTGGAGTTCTCAGAATCAATGCTGGTGAGGTAGGCCAGGTGCTCTGCAGCTTGATTGTATTGTTCAGACTGAATGAGAAGGCAGGCGAGGTTGTAGCGTGCTTCGCGGTGGTTGGGCGAGGCTTCCAGGCACTTTTCGTAATCCGCGCGGGCAAAGTCCATATTTCCCATTTGCTCCAAAGCATAAGCAGTGTAGAAGTGGGCAGAGGGCTCGCCTTCGATGACGAGGGGTTCGCAAGACTTGATGAGGCGTTCCCATTCCTTGGAGGAGGCGAGATCGGCCAGTTGGGATTCCCAATTTTCGGGGCGGCTCGGTTCTGGAGGCGGGCCGAGGATGGCCTGGGCGGCTCGTATGCCTTCTTTTGCTACCTGATTGCCGGGGGAGCGGGCTTCGACAGCGCGGAAGACTTCAAATGCGTCCTGAGGCTGATTCAGGTGCAATCGGCAGATGCCAAGGGCTAAGGCAGCTTCGGTCCAATCGGGGTGGATCTCGACTTCAGGCTGTAGTAGGTCTGCGCCTTCCTGCCAGCGCTCGAGGCGCTCCATGCAGGCGACGGTCTGGACCAGGAGGTCGGGCCGGGTTGGTACCAGTTTGAGTAGGCGACGGAAGGCTTCGAGGGCTTCTTCGTATTCTTCTAAAGCGAGATGAAAATGCGCGAGAGCTTCAAGTTTACGGGCTGCAATGGCAGCAGGAGATTCGCTAGGAAGACTCGAAGGGACGAAGGATTCCTGGTGATCTCCGCTCCGCTTGAGCGGCATTTCGATAATTTTAGGTGCGCGTGCTGCGTTGGCCATGTGAGTTTTCCCTTATCCTGCAGAGCTTTCCGGTCGCGGCGGAAGCACAGGACCTAGTTGAAACAGGGAGGGGAACGGAACCGGTGGGACACGGTCCGCAGAACGGTAGGGTTGCCAACTTGGGCGAAATGTGAGCTTAGTTGCCGGGCCGGGCAAGGCAACTGTAGGAGCCCAGTAGCCTGCTGCACAATCGGAGGCAATTCCGGCATTGGCTGAGAGGCTTTGGGCGAAGACAGCAAGTGAATCGCCGAAATCTTCGGCTTCGGCGGCGTCAAGATTGAGCCGGGTAAGGGCACTGATGGTCAGTGGAACATCGACGTAGGGTGAGAGGTCGGCCGGTTCTGCGATTGCCGACTCGATTTGGAGTTTTGGGGCAGAGAAGGGGAGGATTGGATCCCAGTCCTCGGCGCCGGTTACGGGGAA
The DNA here is from genome assembly GCA_026394095.1 of Acidobacteriota bacterium. Classification (GTDB taxonomy): domain Bacteria; phylum Acidobacteriota; class Terriglobia; order Bryobacterales; family Bryobacteraceae; genus Bryobacter. The sequence continues at coordinate 3,513 of JAPKYY010000293.1, forward strand.
GCTTAGATCGGTTGCGGGAAGCGTTGTCCAGGATGATGTCACCTGGCTGGCAGCGTAGGGGAAGCGGAGCCTGAGGCGCGGCTCAATCTCGTGTCGCTGACCCATTGCAGTGTGGTGGAGGGAGGTCGAGACTGCCTCGTAATCCAGAGGAAGCGGCTCGCCGCTGACCACAAAATCAGACTGCAACTCAAGGGTAAGTTCTGTTGAAGTTGGCAGCTCAACCCATGGTTCGCCAAATCCTTCTTCTTCAAAAGCATTGGGCTGGGGCGGCGCGGCGAAAGTGACCGAGCTTAGCAAAGAGCTAGTATCTATTTCAAATTCAGTCTCATCCAGTTTAAAGTTAAAGTCAGTTCTATGATCTGGAGATGACGGAGTGCAGCAATCGGCCTGAACAATAATGGCAAAGCTTGCCGGTGGTATCAGCGGAGTTTCAATGCTCAGGGCTGAGATTGGGTCTGGAAGCTGGAATAGGTAATCTTCGTGAAGTGGGGCTGGAGCTGAAGGTGTGGGCGGAGGCGGAGGCGCGGGCGCG
>JAPKYY010000748.1 GCA_026394095.1 Acidobacteriota bacterium
AGGGGCTCAACAACCATCCTGTTCAGCAGGCCTGGATCGAAGAAGACGTCCCGCAGTGTGGCTACTGCCAGTCCGGCCAGATCATGACCGCCGCCGCCCTCCTGGCTAAAACCGCTCACCCCACCGATGCTGACATCAACGAAGCGATGCGCGGAAACATCTGCCGCTGCGGAGCTTACTGTGAAATCCGCAAGGCCATCCATCGTGCTGCCGACATCAAGACCACAGGAGCCGCAAAGTGAAGCGCCGCAATTTCCTCGCTACAGCCGCCGCCGGCCTTTGCGTCCACTTCCGCCTGGACGCTGCCCCCAACATTGCGGTGAAGCTCAATGGCTTTGTCCACATCGCTCCTGACGATCAGGTAACTGTCTTCATCCACAAAGCAGAAATGGGTCAGGGCACAGTTACTTCGATCGCGATGCTTTTGGCAGAAGAGCTCGATTGCGACTGGTCGAAAGTCAACACGCAATTCCCGGGCATCAGCAAAGAATACGGGCCCTTCCAGGGTGTCTTCGGCAGCCAGAGCATGCGCACCTCCTGGGAGCCCGTCCGTCGCGCTGGCGCGACAGCCCGGGCAATGCTCGTTCAGGCAGCCGCACAGCAATGTGGCGTTGCAGCCGACACTTGCACCACCAGCAACGGCAAGGTGAGCAGCGGCAATCAAACGCTGAGTTACGGGGCTCTTGCCCTGGCCGCATCCAAACTCCCTGCACCTTCAGGCGTAACGCTGAAGTCTCCCCAACAATTCAAGATCATCGGCAAGAGCACCAGGCGCCTCGACACGCCATCGAAGACCAACGGCACGGCCAAGTTCGGCATCGACATTTACCGCCCTGGCATGCTTCACGCTGCCATCACGCGCTCCCCTGTATTTGGCGGCAAGCTCAAATCATTTGATGCTGCAAAGGCCAAAGCCTTCCCCGGCGTCAAGGACGTGATTGCGATCTCGAACGGCGTTGCGGTTCTCGCTGATTCTACCTGGGCTGCCATGCAAGGCAAACGTCTGCTTACTGTGGAATGGAACGAAGGCCCCACCGCCGCGCATTCCACCGCATCCATGGCACAAGACTACGCGGCTAAGATAGCGCAACCCGGCGCTGTGGCTCGCAACACCGGCGATGCCACGCAATCCTCATTCACTCTCGAAGCAACTTACGCTGCCCCCTTCCTCGCTCACGCTCCGATGGAGCCGCTCAATGCCGTTGCTGACGTTCGTAAGGATTCCTGCGAAGTCTGGGCTTCGACGCAAGGCCAAAGCGCAGCCGAACAAGCCGCCATGCGCCTTACGGGGCTTAAGGCAGAACAAGTCACGATCCACACAGAATTCATGGGCGGTGGTTTCGGCCGACGTGCGAACTCCGACTACATAGCCGAAGCCGTTGAACTCTCCAAAGCCGCTGCCGCTCCCGTTAAGGTCACCTGGTCCCGCGAGGACGACATGCAGCAGGATTTCTATCGCCCCGCCGCAATGGTCCACTTTGCCGGCTCGCTCGATGGCGAAGGCTGGCCGACAGCACTCCGCGCCCGTATCGCCTCTGCACCCTTTGGCGGGCTCCGCGACGGAGTATCGCGCACCGG
>JAPKYY010000844.1 GCA_026394095.1 Acidobacteriota bacterium
ACGTCGCAAGGTAAGTTCGCTGCGGAGTTTCTTTCATTACTGCCGCACATACGAGTTGTGCGACAAGAACACGGCCAAGTATTTGAAGCTGCCGAAGACGCCGAAGAAAGTGCCGCAGGTACTGGATGCCGAAGCGGTGAATTTCCTGGTGGATAACATCGGCAAGGCGGAGTTGAATCGACCCTTCCCGAAGCGAGATCGGGCGATATTTGAAGTGCTCTACGGATGCGGATTGCGCGTGAGTGAGTTGGTGGGGTTGAGCCTTGAAGATTTGGATCTTGAGGAGCGCTGGCTGAAGGTGTTGGGCAAGGGCAACAAGGAGCGGATGTCGCCGATTGGCTTTAGCGCGCAGGATGCGTTACGGGTCTATCTTGCAGATCGGGTGGCAGCACCAGGGGAGGCTGCGGTGTTTGTGAATTATAAAGGTGGGCGAATTACATCCCGTTCGGTACATCAGATCACGAAGTTCTATGCGTCTATGTTGCTTGGCGACCCGAGCGTGCATCCACACGAGTTTCGTCATAGCTTTGCTACTCATCTTCTAAACGCCGGTGCTGATCTGCGGGCGATACAGGAATTACTAGGTCATTCGAGTTTGTCGACTACTCAACTCTACACAAAAGTAGCAATCGAAGACTTAGAGCGGGTATATCAAAAAGCACATCCGAAAGCATAGTATTTCGTATAGTACATTTCAGTCCAATTCAATTCGCGGTTCTTTTTCCAAGCCAGTACTATCCCTGAAAGTATTTATTATCAACGTATTGTCCCTGCGAAATAGGACTTTAGTTGGACCTTACGTGCCCAGCCGACAAGTACTTTTTAGCTTTGTAATCAGTACTTTTCACTTCTAAAAGGTATAGGTTTCTTAGGAAAGTTCCTCTAACCTCCTTTCAGAGGGAACTACTCACATGAATAAATTAATCTTTAAGACCTTGGCTGTGGCCGCACTGCTTGTCAGCGCAGTTTCTGCCGCACCTATCCAAGTTGGCACACGGCTTTCGCTGGTAATCGACGTCTCCGGTAGCGTCACCACTGCGGAATACAATCTTCAGATGGACGGCTACGGAGCTGCATTCCGCAATGCCGCCAATCAGGCATTGATCGTAAATGGCGGCGGTATCGCCGTGAACTATGTCTTCTTCGCAAGTTCCGCAACAACTGCGAGCACTTGGACACTCTTGAGCGATGTTGCCAGCATCAATGCCTACGCTACTGTACTTGAAAACGTCGCGCGTCCGTTCAGCTCGAGCACAGGTATTGCAGGGGGCATACGAAGTTCACTTGCATCTTTCGCGGATACAACTTATACAGCAAACCGTAATGTAATTGACGTCTCTGGCGATGGCGAAGAAAACGTTTCTACTGACGCAGCAGTACGAGGTCAGCGAGATGCAGCAGCGGCTGCGGGGATTGTCATCAATGGAGTTACAATCGGCACCGGAGGCGGCAATCTTTTTGGCTACTACACGAACAATGTGATCACCTCAGGCGGATTCGTTGAAGCTGCGGTCAGCTTCACTGACTTCAGCGATGCGATCAACAAAAAGCTCTTCCGTGAGCTTGGTGGCGACATTCCCGAACCCAGCACCTACGCCATGATGGCTACTGGTTTGCTTGGCTTGGCGTACTTCCGCCGCAAGAAGTAGTTCCCCTCCTGAACACCAACAAAAAGAGAGGGGCAGGCTCCTTGGCCTGCCCCTCTCTTTTTTTGTTTACGCTAAATCGGTTCGTAGACAACGTAAGCAAAGCGCCTTGAATCCGGTGCCCAGGAGTTAACGTTGATCGTACCCTGGCCTCCAAAGAAAGTGACGATGTCCTGGATCTTGCCTGGCTTGGTCATGAGCCGCAGCTTCATGCCGGGCATTTTGCCGTTGTGGCCGGTGGTGCCTTTAGGGAAAGACAAGAAAAGCATCTGCTTGCCATTGGGTGAAAAGTGGGGGAACCAGTCTTCGAGGTCGTCGCTGGTGATCTTCTCGGCACTGCCGCCACTCGCGGGGATACGCCAGATATTCCAGTCCCCGCCTCGGTTGGAGTTGAAGTAAAGCCACTTGCCGTCGGGCGTGTACTCTGGGCCGTCGTCGTAGCCTCCTTCGGCGGTGAGGCGTTCTTCGGGGCCACCTTGGGCTGAGACGCGATAGAGCTCAAATTTGCCATTGCGCTGGCCGACGAAGGCGAGCCACTTTGCGTCGGGAGACCAGCCGTGAAAGTAGCTTGGCGAGGCTGGAGTCATCAGCTTTACTCCAGTGCCGTCCGAGTTTGCGATGTAGACCTGCGAGGCGCGCGAGGTGGGGCTGGAGGCCGAGAAGGCGATCTGTTTGCCGTCGCGGGTGTAATCGTGATCATTGTTGCAGCGGTAGTCTCCGCCGAGGTTGATCTGATCAAATTTGCCTCCTATGACGGGGAGTTTGTAGAGGTTGCCCGAGGTGTTGACCAGGAGGTGCTGGCCGTCGCGGGACCAGTTGGGGGCTTCGATGACGCCGGTGGCTTCGTGGATTTGAGTGCTCTTTTTGGACTTGAGATCGTGGATCATGAACTTGCTGCGATAGAGCGGACGTTGCTCGATTTGCGGACCCT
>JAPKYY010001052.1 GCA_026394095.1 Acidobacteriota bacterium
TCACCATTAGCAATCTTGCCTTCGACGCAGCTCTCAAGCCATTTGAGCGCGCAGTCCGCATCTGGCTCCGCAACGATCAAAACTCTTCCTATCTCCTCACTGGCGAAGAGCTCTCCCGCGCCACCACCGGTCTCGATCCCGGCAAGCTCGACGAATCCTCCACTGCCTTCTACAATGCCAGCCTAAACCTCGATCTCGAAAACAAGCAGCGAGTAGCCGATCAATTGAGGCTGGAGCGTTACGCCTCCACCCTCACCATCGCCGCAGGCACCGTCACCGCAATAGCCGCCTGGGCCATCTATTTCGTGCTTTCCCGACAGAATGGCGAATTCGATTTCCTCCTCGGCCTCGCCCTCTCAGCGCTCATCGGCGCAGCCCTCGCCTGGGCTGGCCGCAGCTTCTATCGCCGCCAGCGCGAAACCAATCGCATTCTCCAGCTCCTCACCCGCGCCCACCGTGACGACCCCTCCCTCCAGCCCGGCGAATACACGCCCATTCCCCCGGTCAAACCCGAATCCGGTCTCCTCGATCTCTGGGACACAACCACCCTCTCCTTCGTCCCCTATTGGATCCTCCTCACCGTCGCCGGTGCCGACAACCGCTTCACCGCAAGAGAACTCCGTGCTCTCAAAAACACCAGCGACATCGATGCCTTTGTAGAAGACTCGCGTCCCGCAGCCAACGGCCTTCTCGAGGCCGCCCAAATCCTCGATTCAAAGATGGATCCAGCCGAAGCCACAGACTTCCGGTCCCGAATGAACAAGCTCGCCCGTTCGATCGACCGCAACCCCTCCGACGTCAAGGATTCTCTGAACTTCGTCAAAGTTGCTCTCGAAGGCGGCGACATTGCAAATCTCCGTCCCAGCATCACCCGCTTCTATAACGCATCCGGCCTATTCTCCTGGCCCCAGTTCTTCCTCGCTCTATTTCTGGTCGCCCTGGGCACCTTCTGCCTAAACTATCCCTACGCCCAAATCCACAAACACCTCCACTGGACTTTAAACCTTGGCCTCGCTTTCATCTACGGTTGCTTCATCATGTTTGCCGTCTATTGGGCCCTTACCGAAACCAAGCTGCGCAACCGGATTGCCATCTGCAGTCTTGCCCTCGGCTCTATCGCGGTCTTCTACCTAAACTCCCCATCCATCCCCGAACTCATCCTCTTTGCCATTCCCTCAATCTTGATCTTCACCCTCGCCAGTGATGATGTATTTTGCGAGCGATGTAACCTCTGGGTAGAAACTCACGATGCTTTCCTCACCCTGAAGACCCCACCCGAAGCAATGCTGGCCAAGCTCCGGGAAAGCCTTGAGGCTGGCAACCTCACACCCATTCAGTCCTGGGTAGCTTCTGCCGACTACATAAGCAACTCGAAAGACTACCTCACCATCGACGTCAAGTTCTGTCCCAAGTGTCAGGACTTCCAAACCCTCAACCTCACCCAAACCATCGCCGGTTCATCCAACCTGCTGATTGAAGATCTCCTGATCAATTCAAAGCAATTCTTCTGGCTTAAGTCCCTGCAGCCTACCTCCAATACTTAGCCAGCAACTCCCACCGTTCGAGCATCCAGTGCCATCCCGTATGCGCCACCAGCGTAGACAGCACAATCACCCCGAGGCGTTCTAGCTTCACCACCTGAAACACTCCCCACAACACACCCACCACCAGCAACTGTCCCAACTCCACCCCCACATTAAACGCCACCAGCGAACTCATCAAATGCGATCCCGCAAACTGTAAACTCTCGCGCAGCGCAAACGAAAACCCAAACCCATGCACCAATCCAAACAGCGCCGCCACCACCCACCGTCCACCCCTCTCCAGAACATTCTCGAGCGCCATCCACACAATAGAAGCTGCAATCAATAACTCCACCAGGGCAGGGAACCAGAGCACGTCCGGCCCCAGGCCCATCGCCGCTCCAATCAAGGTCAACGAATGCCCAACAGTGAAAGCGCTTACCACCCAAATCAACCGGCCCAACTGCCGTACAGGAATTACCAGACACAACAAAAACAGTAGATGGTCCGTCCCATCGAGAATGTGCCAGAACCCAAGCACCACAAACCTTCGAAACGCCCCCCACCAGCTCGGGTCCAACTCCACCCAGCCTGCATCTCCATGCAACTCAAACGCCCTCTCCCCAAATCGCATCACCGTCAACACTTGCAACCCAAGCCCCTGCAGCCCGGGCCTCACCGCAAACCGTGAAGCCGCATC
>JAPKYY010000258.1 GCA_026394095.1 Acidobacteriota bacterium
GGAACGGGTTTGTATACGAGACGCGGGCACGGTGGAAGCGGCAGAATTATGATCTGCACAAGTTGGGTGGGCTGGTGTCGAGTTTGTTGCTGGTGTTGGTGGCTGTGACTGGGTCTTATTATTCGTTTCCTAAGGCTTATGAGGATTTTCTTGAGAAGGTGACTGGTACGCCGGCCAAGATTGCTACGCCTCGGGTGGCGGCGGTGAAGGAATGGGCGAGTCTGGATCTTGCGCTGGAGGCGGCGGTAAAGGCTGTGCCTGGTGGTACGCCGACATTGTTTCGATTGGCGGCGAAGCCTACGGAGGTGCACTCGTTGCATCACATCCTGCCGGGGGATTGGCGGACGCAGGGGGATCATGTGGCTTATGTGAATCCGCAGACGGCTGAAGTGGTGCGTGTGACTTATCACCAGGATGTGCCGCTAGGGGCACGGTTGCAGCGGGATATTTACGGGCTGCACTTTGGGACTTTTGCGGGGGACGTGTCCCGCGTAGTTTGGATCGTGCTTGGCGTGGTGCCTGTGGTGCTGTTTGTGACCGGGGTGCTGATGTGGTGGAACCGGAGTTTGGGGAAGCGCTCACGCCGCCTACCGCGCGTTGCGGTAGGCCTCGTCGAGTAGTTCGACAATGTGTTTCACTGGTTCGGGGTTGGACTTGAGTTTGCCGGTGCCATGCAGCTTGGAGCCGGCGGCTAGCTGGATCATGCAGCCGGGGTTGGAGCTGGCGATTTGCTCGGGGTTTACCGAGTTTACGTTGCGCATCTTCGAGGTGAGAATTTCTTCTGCCATCTCGTTCTCCACAACGTTGTAGACGCCGGCTGAGCCGCAGCAGACGTCGCTGGCTGGCATCTCTACGAAGTCGAGGCCGGGGATCGCCTTGAGGAGCTTGCGTGGTGCTGCCTTGACCTTCTGGCCGTGGCAGAGGTGGCAGGAATCCTGATAGGTGACGCGCCGGTTGACCTTGCCCATGTTCATGTTGAGATCGATCGAGGCGAGGAATTCGTTGACGTCTTTGAGCTTGCTGACAAAGAGTTTGGCTTTGTCGTGATAGGCGTGGTCGTGCTCGAGGATCTCGTGGTATTCCTTCAGGGTTGCGCCGCAGCCGCCGGTGTTGGAGATGATGGCGTCGAAGTTGGTTTGCAGGAGTGCGTCGATGTTGTTGCGGGCCAGGGCACGTGCTTCTTCGCGTCGGCCAGCGTGGGCGTGGAGGGCACCGCAGCAGCCTTGGGCTGCCGGGACTACTACTTCACAGCCGTTCTTCTGGAGAACGCGTACGGTGGCTTCGTGGAGGCGGGCGAAGAAGATGTTGGCGATGCAGCCGCCGAGCATGGCTACGCGGTACTTGCGGGGACCTTCGGCGAAGAAGACCTTGCCGTATTGGTTGAAGAAGCTGGGAAGCTGGGCCTCGGGTGTGAGGTGTTCGATCTTGCCGAGGGGGCCCATGAGCTTGAGCAGGCCGGTGGAGCGGACGAGGCTTTCGAGGCCGGACTTTTGGTGGAACCACATGAGGCCGCCGACGATGCGAAGCATCCAGGGGGTCTGAAGGAGTGTGCCGTAGGCGAAGTCTTCGACCTGTTGCCAGGGGAAGGGCCGCTTGACCTTGGACTGGATTTCGGTGCGGGCGGCTTCGATCAGCTTGCCGTATTCGACGCCGGAGGGGCAGGCGGTTTCACAAGCGCGGCAGCCGAGGCAGAGGGCCATGTGTTCGAGGTAGCCTTCATCCATCGGGGCTGCGCCGCTGGCGACTTGCACCATCTGGTAGATGCGGCCGCGGGGGGAATCCATTTCAATTCCGAGTTCGCGATAGGTGGGGCAGGCGTTGAGGCAGAGGCCGCAGTGGACACACTTGTCGAGATCTTTTTGCTGGGGGGCATCGGGGTGGCGGCCTTCGAGGACTCGCAGGGCAGTGCTAGATTCGGCCATAAAGCCTCCCCGGGTTGAGTAGTGTGTCTGGATCGAAATAATGCTTGATCTTTTGCATGAGGAAGAAGTCGTTGCCAGGGGCGGGCCAGAGCTGTTCGCTCGATGGGCGCTGGGCGGGTGAGTATTCGATGACGCCTTTGGAGTTGGCAGGCAGGGTTGCGGCCGATGGTGTGTGGGCGTAGATGGTGCCGTTGCCCGCGCGGCTAATGGTGGCGTATTCGGCGGGGAGTTTTGTGAGGGTGGACTCCATCTCCATCAGTTGGTTGGAG
>JAPKYY010000502.1 GCA_026394095.1 Acidobacteriota bacterium
ATGATGGTCTCCCGCACCTTCAGAATGCCCTGGGAAGGCCACGCCCTCCAGTTCCGCTTCGAGGCCTTCAACGCTCTCAACAAGGCCAACTTCGCCAACCCCAACACCGGCGTCGGCACCCCAGCCGTCGGCAGAATCAACGCTGCAGAAGACCCACGCCGCATCCAGTTCGGCCTCAAATACAACTTTTAAAAGATTCACCGATTCGTGACTATCCTGTAAGTCAATATTGTTATTCAAGAGCGATCATGTGATAACTAGCGGTCTCACATGTCAAAACTACTCGCGTTCATTCTCCTCTCCACCTGCCTCCTTTTCGGTCAGGGCCAAGCCCTCGACGGCGTCCTCGAAGGCAAGATCCAGTCCCAGGACAAAAGCCCCATCGGCGGTGTAGAAGTAAAAGCCACCAGCCCCACTACAGGCTACGAACGCAAAGCCACCACCGACGCCCTCGGCAACTACCGCATGGTCCTCATGCCTCCAGGCACCTACAACCTCACCGCCGAACTCACCGGCTTTGCCAAAACCGTCCGCGAAAACATCATCCTCAAAGCAGGCACTGTAGTAGATGCCGGTCTCGACTTAGTTCCCGCTTCCGTATCCAGTTACGTAACTGTAACCGAGAGCGTCCCGGTAGTAGAAATCGGCCGTACCGTAGTCTCAAACACTTACGAAGAAAAGACCGTCCGCAGCCTCCCCACCATCGGCCGCAGCATCCTCGACTTCTTCGTGATGCAGCCCGGCGTCAACGCCCGTCCCCTCTCCACCGGCGGCTCCGGCACCGGCACTCCCACCACCACTTACGGCGGCGTCGGTCTCCGCCAGTTGAATGTCGACGGCGTTACCAACCAGCTTCAAGGCGGCGCACGCAACATCGTCATCAGCCAGGAAGCCGTCGCCGAATTCCAAACTGTCACCAACTTCTCTGCCGAGTTCGGCCGCGTCGGCGGTGGCATCCAGAATGCCTTCACCCGCTCCGGCGGCAACGCAATCCACGGCTCGGGCTTCCTCTTCACCCGTCAAAAATTCCTGAGCGCCACACCTTACCTTCTCGCCCCCGGCGCTCCCAAGCCCCTCTTCAATCGCTACAACTACGGCGGCACCGTCTCCGGCCCCATCAAGAAAGACAAAATCTTCTACTTCGGCAGCTACGAGCGCTGGCAGCAGGACCTCCCAGGCGTCCTCACCATCACCCCAGCCAACGCCCAGCTCCTCAAGATCCCCAACACCAGCACCGGCGCCATCACCCAGACCTTCCGAGCCCACACCGTCACCACACGCGTAGACGCCATGCTCGGCCAAAAGAACCGTCTCTCCGGCCGCTTCAACTACTACTTCGACCGCGAATCTCCCCTCGGCAACGGCCTCGTCAGCTTTGAAACTCTAAGCCGCTTCGACGAAGATCCCTACGGCTTCACCGTCCAAAACGTAACCCTCGTCAGCTCAAGCCTGGTCAACGAATTCCGCTTCCTCTACGGCCAGCGCGGCATCTCCAACGGAGTCCCGAACGAACTCGCCCCCAACATCAACGTCTCCGGCATCGGCTCCTTCAACGGCAACTCCAACGGCACCCGCGTCACCCGCGAGCGTGGCTTCCAGTTCATCGACAACTTCACCTGGACCACCGGCCGCCACTCCGTAAAATTCGGCGCAGACATCCTCCCAGTCTGGTTCCGCGAGCGCACCACCAACGTCAACGGCGGCTACACCTTCGGCGGCCTCTCTGCCGTCTCCGGCGTCCGCCCCGCCGTCACCGCCCTCGACCAATTCCTCTTCACCGAGCAACGCCTCAACGACCCCTCCAACAACCGCCCCTACAGCTACTCCCGCTTCACCCAAAGCGTCGGTCAGGAATTCTTCGAAGCCCCAGTCCTCAACACCGGCTTCTTCGTCCAGGACGACATCCGCCTCACCCAAAAGCTCAAGCTCAACGTCGGCCTCCGCTACGACATCTTCGTCCGTCCAGATGCCAACCCCAACACGGACCTCCCCGCCACCTCAATCATCCCGCAAGACAAAAACAACCTCGCCCCGCGCTTCGGTCTCGCCTACGATCTAACAGGCGACGGCAAGACGGTCATCCGCGCCGGCTACGGCATCATGTACAACACGGTCGTCGCCCAAACCTTCAACACTTTCCTCCGCGGCAACGGCAAAGCCATCACCAGCATTAACGTCACCCCGACCGACCCAGGCGCACCTGCCTTCTCCCGCAATGCCGCCCCCAACACATCAAACCTCCCCGGCGTCATCAGCGACGTCCGCATCTTCGACCCCAAATTCCGCGACCTCTACGTCCACAACACCTTCGTCACCTTCGAGCGTCAGATCCTCAACGACTTCGCCGTCGCCGCCACCTGGCAAGGCACCTTCAGCCGCAACCTTCCCTTCGCTCTAACCGACAATCTCCCCACTGCCGGAACTCTCGACAACGGTCGCCCCCGCTACACAACAGTAGGCCGTCCCAATCCCAGGTACGGCAACATTTTCCGCTCGGTTTCCGAAGGCTACCAGGACTACAACGGCTTCATCCTCACCGCCACCAAGCGCTTTTCCAAGGGCCTCTCGATGCAGTTCGCTTATCACGGTTCAAAGGTACAAGGCATCGCCTACACCAACGATTTCACCGGCTTCGGCATCTTCACCTCACCCTCTGATCCCCGCACCCCCACCTACGACAAAGGCCCCGGCGATTTCGACCTCCGCCATCGCATCACCTTCACCGGAGTCTGGGAGCCACGCCTCAAGAATCTGAAGGGAACCTCCAACGCAATCCTCAACGGCTGGAACCTCTCCACACGCGTAATCGGTCAAACCGGCTTCAGCTTCAACGCCACAACCGGCCGCGACGAAAACGGCGACACCATCTTCAACGACCGTCCCGCCAACATCGGCTACAACGCCTTCAAAGAACCGGAGTATGCAACGGTAGACTTCCGTCTCGCCCGCACCATCCGCATCCGCGAGCGCAACAACATCGAACTGATGGGAGAAGTCTTCAACGTTGCGAACCGGCTAAACCCCACCGGCATCAACCGCGTCTTCGGTTTCAACCCCACCCCCAACGCCAACTTCCGCTCGGTCACCTCAGCCGAGAACCAGCGCCAGTTCCAACTCGCCCTGCGCTACTCCTTCTAACTTTCAATCAGAGCCGGCACCGATGGCATGGATTTCAACCAGCAGCCATGTCATTGGTGCTTCTGCGCCAGATGTGCACCATACGCCTTCAGTTCCGCATCTTTGAGCGACCCTCTCAGCGACCTCAGCACCGGTGGCATTTGCGAATTTTTGGAACCACCAGCGATGGAGTCCCCAATAGCTCCCCTCAACTTGCCGTGGGTCGCTGCTCGCTCGATCAATTCTGCGGCTAGCTTTATACTTTTCTTCCGCATATCATAAGTATCCAGCATCAACGCCATGCCAAATTTCGACCGCCCCAAATCAACCCCTTGGCTTCTCAAGACCCCACCAGGCACCTCAGACTACACCATGCACACAGACGAGAAAGACGGCCAAAAAATCCTCGTCTGCACCGTTGGCAAGACAGTCCTCCACTATGACGCAAGATGTATCGAAGATCTCCACGCCATGCTCAAAGCTGCCGGCGACTGGGTCGATCTCGGCGGTGCTGACGAACAGAAGCCAGCCAAAGACGGCACTGTAGAAGCCTGGGGCCGCTCACCCAACAATCCAATCGGTGGCTGGTACGGCCTGAAGAAAGGCCTCCGGGGCCGCTTC